>DATBCR010000416.1:0-2311 GCA_036270375.1 Pseudonocardiaceae bacterium
ACGACGAACGGCAGCGCGCCGCGCGGCTGGCGATCGACGGGCCCCGCAGGCGGTTCATCGCGGCACACGGCGTCGCACGGGTGATCATCGGCCACCGGCTCGGCGTGCCGGCCGAACGGATCGGCTGGCGCCGTGGCCCGCACGGCAAACCGGAGCTGACCGGTACGGCCACCGCGGCCAAGGTGAACCTGTCGCACTCCGGCGAGCTGGCCATGTTGGCCATGACCGACGGCCGGCGCTGTGGCATCGACCTGCAACAGCTGCCCGGCCCGTCCGAGGCGGTCCGGCTGGCGCGGCGGTTCTTCCCGGCCGAGGAGACCAGGTTCGTCGCGTCCGCCGAGTCGGACGCCGAACGGGTGCACCGGTTCGGTCTACTGTGGACTCGTAAGGAAGCATGCCTCAAGGTGGTCGGCGGGCGGCTGATGCCCGGCCTGCGGCTGCCGGTGACCGGTGTCGGCCCGGTGCTGGTGCGTGATCCCGGCGGTCCGCTGCCCGGCCCTTATCTCGTGCGGGACCTGATGGCACCGCAGCGTTTCCTGGCCGCCGTCGCACTGGAGGGCAGCGCGCCCTTCCGGGTGGTGCGGCACTGGTGGCCAACCGAACTGGATGTTGAACCCGACATGATGGCGGTGGAGAAATGCCCAACAGTCACATCGGGGTAGCCGATGACCACGGCATCGATGTCGGCGAGGTCGACGACGGACGCCCCGTGGCCACCGACGCGCCCGGCGTGTACCTGTATCCCGGATCGTTCGAGACGATCATCGGGTTGCTGCGTCAGGGAATCACGGCGATGGCCGCCGCAGAGCCGTTTCGCAGGCTGGCCATTCCGCCGGTGATCTCGCGGCGCACCATCGAACACGCCGGCTATGTCAAGACGTTCCCGCAGCTGCTCGGCACCGTGCACAGCTACCGGGGCGACTCGCGCACCTGGGGCAAGCTGGCGCCGCTGGTCGAGCAGGGCGGTGAATGGTACGCGGAGCAGCAGATCAGCGATCTCGTTCTGCTGCCGGCCGCGTGCTACCCGGTCTACGACACGCTGACCGGCCAAACCCTTGACGGGCCACGGAAGTTCCATGTCGAGGCCACCTGCTTCCGGCAGGAGGCGACCAGCGAGACCGGCCGGCTGCGGTCGTTCCGGATGGTCGAACTGGTCACCGCGGCGACCGAGGAGTACTGCATCGCGTACCGCAGCCGGTGGCTGGAACGGGTGGCCGGCTGGTTCAAGACGCTCGGCCTCGAGGTCCGGATCGAGGTCGCCGACGACCCGTTCTTCGGACCGGGCAAGAAGCTTTTCCAGGCAGCGCAACGGATGCAGGAACTCAAGTACGAGCTGAAGGTGCCGGTGTCCGACGACCTGGTGCAGGCGGTGGCGTCGGCGAACTTCCACAAGGACCACTTCGGCGAGGCGTTCGACTTCACGGTGGACGGCGCCGTCGGGAACACGTCGTGCATGGCGTTCGGGATGGAACGGATCGCGCTCGCGCTGATCAACGCGCACGGCCCGCACGCCGAGCGCTGGCCGGCCGACGTGCTCGCCGCGATCGGCGGGGGCAGTGATGACTGAGTCATCCCCGTCCTTATCCGAACGGCTGTACCAGCAGATCCGGTTCATCCGGCGGTTCGAGGAACGGTCGGTCGACCTGGTCACGGCAGGCGAGATCGCCAGCGGCGTGCATCCGTGCTGTGGCCAGGAAGCGGTCGGGGTCGGTGTGTGTTCGACGTTGACTTCGGACGACATCGTGCTGAGCAGTCACCGTGGGCACGGGCACCTGATCGCGAAGGGCTGCGACCCGGCGCGGGTGATGGCCGAGATGTGTGGCCGGGTCACCGGGATCGACAAGGGTCGCGGCGGTTCGTTCCACCCGTCGGATTTCAGCGCCAACGTGTACAACTCGACCGGCACCGTCGGGCACGGCGCGGCCATCGCGGCCGGCGTGGCGTGGGCGGCGGTGCGGGCCGGCGAGGACAAGGTGGTCGTGAGTTTCTTCGGCGACGGGGCGGTGACCCAGGGCTCGCTGCTGGAGGGTTTCAACCTTGCCGCGCTGTGGAAACTGCCGGTCGTGTACGTGTGCGAGAACAACCAGTACGCGACGACACTGCCGGTCGGCGCCGGGGTCGCCGGCACGATCACCGGGCGCGGCGAGGCATTCGGCATCCCGTCATCCACAGTGGACGGACAGGACGTCGATGTGGTCCGCGCGGCCGCGGCAGAGGCCATCGAGCGGGCACGGTCCGGTGGCGGCCCTTCGCTGCTGGAGTTCGACACGTACCGCTACCACGGCCACCACACGTTCGAACTCAAGACGAG
>DATBCR010000417.1:0-6095 GCA_036270375.1 Pseudonocardiaceae bacterium
CGTCGGCACCACCGGCGTGGACCGCGTGGTGGAGCGCAGCGCGCAGCTCATCCGCGAACACGACACGACGGACATCGGTTCGTACGGCGGCATTCCGCTGGACATCATCCAGAAGTACATCAACTTCCACTACACGGTGTCACTGGACCTGTTCGGTAGCGAGACGTCCACCAACGCCGCGAACTACTACACGGCTGGGCTGAAGGGCCGCTGGCAGGAGGGTCGACGCGCCGACGACCACCGCCTTACCGACGACAGCGCGACCGTCGAACGGCCGCATCTTGCCGGCACATGGGTGCCCGAGGACCTGTCGGCGCTGCTGACGCTGAACCTGGACCTGCGCGGCGAATACATCGCCGACTGCGAGACCGGTGTGAAGCGGTGGAACAAGATCCTCGCCGACCACGACCTCAGCTATCGGCTTCGCCTGCCACACCCCGGTTTCTGCCGTGCGGTCGGCATGCACGCCGGCTTCCACATCACCCCGGACGGCACGATCGTGGACGAGGCCACGTGGGCGCTGGGGCGCGCGAAGTGGCTGCCCACGGACGAGGACCTGGCTTTCGTGCGGTCACTGATGCATCCGGTGCGCGAACGGGGCAAGATTGCCGGTTGGGTGGCGCCGCCGCGCAACGGGATCAACGGCCAACCCTTTGACTACGAATACGTCCACCTGGTCTGAAGGGTCGGTTATGGCCATATCCGGTACAACGGATTACCAGGCGTTCAACGCGGCCGACTATCTGGTGGACCGGCACCTGCGGGAGGGCAACGGCGATCGGGTGGCCGTCGTCTGCGCCGGGCTGTCGTTGACGTACGCGGAACTCGCGGACGAGTCGTGGCGGATCGCGGCCGGGCTGCGGGCGTTGGGCGTGCGGCCGGAGGAGCGGGTGATGCTGTGCATGGCCGACGGCGTCGAACTGCTCACCGGCATCCTTGCCGCCATGCGGATCGGCGCGGTGCCGGTGCCGGTGTCGACGATGGTGACCGGTGCCGAGTTGGGCACGGTACTGGCCGACTGCCGGGCGCGACTGCTTTGTGTGTCAACTGAGTTCACAGCGGCAGCGCAGGTGGCGGTCGAGTCGGCGCCCGAGGTCGCGCATGTGGTCGTAGACGGGGACGTCGACATTGTTGTCCGTGCTCCGGTGACCCGGTGGGCGGAACTTCGCTCTGCTGGGCCGGATCCGTCGCTGTATCCGACGTGGGCCGACTCGCCGGCTTTGTGGCTGTACACGTCGGGGACGACCGGGCGGCCGAAGGGTGCGATGCACCGGCACGCCAGCGTTCGGCACGTGTCGGAGTGTTATGGCACCGGGGTGCTCGGCGTCGGGTCGGGCGACCGGTGTCTGTCCGTGGCCAAGCTGTTCTTTGCTTATGGGCTGGGCAATTCGTGTTTCTTCCCGCTCGCTGTCGGTGCCACGGCGGTGTTGGAGCGTGCTAGACCGACGCCGGCCGTGATCGCGTCGTGCGTCGCGGCCAATCGTCCGACGCTGTTCTTCGCTGTGCCGACGTTCTACTCGGCGTTGTTGAACAGCGACATACCGGACGACACGTTTGCATCCGTCCGGCAGGGGGTGTCGGCGGGGGAGCAGTTGCCGGCGATTCTGGGGTCGCGTTTCCGGGAACGTTTCGGAGTGGAGATCCTGGACGGCATCGGGTCCACGGAGGCGCTGCACATCTTCCTGTCCAACCGGCCGGGGCGGGTTCGGCCGTCGTCGTCCGGTACGCCGGTGCCCGGCTATCGCGTCGAGATCCGGGACGACTCCGGTGTGGTGGTTGACGCGGCCGGGCAGCCGGGGCACCTGTACCTGAACGGCCCGTCGACCGCGACCGGCTACTGGTGCCGGGACGAGATCACGCGCAAGGTGTTTCAGGGGGAGTGGCTGCGGACGGGGGATACGTACGTGCGCAACGAGGACGGCACGTACAGCTGTCTCGGGCGGTCGGACGACATGCTGAAGGCGGGCGGCATCTGGGTGTCGCCGGCCGAGGTCGAGGAGCGGTTGCTGGCCCATCCGGACGTGGCCGAGGTGGCGGTCGTAGCGGCACCGGACGAGGTGGGCCTTGACAAGCCGGTCGCGTGTGTGGTGCCGGCGCCGGGACACGCGGTCGATCCAGATGCCCTGACCATATGGTGCCGGGATGGACTCGCGGCATTCAAACGGCCACGCATGGTGATCCCGGTCGACGAGCTGCCGAAGACCGCGACCGGCAAGGTCCGCCGCAATGTGTTGCGGGAGCAGGTGAAGGACGCGCTGGTGCTAGGCGGGGTCGCCGGCGAGTTCGGTCCAGCGTCGGCGGGCAGTGTCACGCCAGCGTAGATGGCGGTCGTTGAACAGCATGGCGGCGCGGGTGCCGGACCAGGCCGGCGGGAGCAGTTCGCGCGGCAGTTGCGGATCGAGGAACGGGAAGCGGCGCCACGCCTGCACGAGCCGGGTCTGGATGCACAGCACGGCATCCGGGGAATCCGGGTTTTCGTTTTCGAACTCGTCGATGAAGTTCTCGTACTGCCGGCCAACGTCCGCGAGATCCCATGCCGACGCGACCATGTCCTCCTGCCGCCCGAGCGCACCGTAGGTGGCGACGAAGGACATCGCGGTGCCGGGCAGGGCGAGGTCGGCGATGATCTGGTTGGCGTCGGCCTCGGCTCCGGCCCCGGTTCGCGGCGAAATCCAGACACCGGCGGTGGGCGTGCCGAACCCGGCCCACGTCAGCCGCGTGCGGAGGGTGTGGCGCAGGTCGCGCATGGACTCCGGGACGGACACCAGAAGGACGACCCAATGGCCGTCCCAGTCGTCACCGTCGCTGCCGAAGGAGTAGATCCGCTCGGCGCCCTCGACGAGCAACCGCCGGCCGGGCGCGGTGAGGTGCCAACGCACGCGACGGCCGATGCGGTCCGAACTGAGCCACCCTTCGGCCGCCGTCCTGGCGAGAGCTTGGCGCGCGGACTTCTCCTCGACGTCGAGCATCGCGAGCACGTCGACCAGCGTGCCGGTCCAGACCGGCCGGGCGGCGGGGAGCACGAACTCACCCAGAATGGTGACCAGCAGCGACCGGGCACTACCGCCGCCGACCTCGCGACGCCGGCTGAGCACAGGCCGCCCGACCGATCCCACTGGCATGCGCGCACTTCCTCACCATCAGTGACCGCGAGCAGACATCATACTACAATAAGGTGAAGTTACGACACTATTGTGTGGAGCGACGTTTCATTCAGCCAGGATCTCCGCACCACACCGAGGACACACGGCAGGCGGCTCCCGCTCCGTGAACCGGCCACATTCCGGACAAACCTGCCCAAGCCAACAGGCCGGATCCCCGCCCTCATCCGATGGCGGCGCAGGCGCACACCGCGCGGCGGGGTCGGTAGGTTCCATCCCACCAGTATCGCCGACGCCCCCACTGTCGGCGGCGTCTGGCACGCTGACCAGATGCCCAAGATCCCCGCTGCGAACTACAGCAAGCGCCTGGAAAACGACCCACGCCCACCCGTCCCCCTGGTCGGCGACGAACGAGAGATCCTGACGGCATACCTCGACTGGCACAGACAGACGTTCGAACTCAAATGCCGCGGCGTCGAGCCGATGCGGCTGTCCGAACTGGCCGTGCCACCGTCCGGCCTGAGCCTGCACGGCATGCTGCGCCACCTCTCCGGCGCAGAACGGTGGTGGTTCCGAATCCAGTTCGCCGGCGAGGACGTGCCGATGCTGTACTACACCGACGACGACCCGGACCAGGACTTCGAGTCCCTTAACGGCGACATCGAGGCGGCATTCGCGGTCTGGCGCGCCGAGTGCGCCCGGTCCCGCGAGATCACCGCAGCGTCCACATTGGACCAAACCGGCACGCACAACGCAACGGGCAACCCAGTCTCCCTGCGCCGGATCCTGGTCCACATGATCGCCGAATACGCCCGCCACTGCGGCCACGCCGACCTACTACGCGAACGAATCGACGGCACCACCGGCCACTGACCACCACCCCGCGCCGCTGGGCGGTCGGCAAGGTCGATTTCCGCAGTTCAGGCCCGTGTTTCAGCGGCACGCCGAGGGCACGCCGAGACCACGGTCCAGAGGCTGAATGGCGCGATTGGTCCGGTGGCAAGGAATCTTGGCCGGTGGCAGGAATCTACGGGAGATGCGCGGTCTTCCGCCATGTGGTTGGGACCGCAGACCGGGCATCTGCGGTCCCAACCACATGGCAGAGACTCCTGCTCGATGAGGTCCAGCCCGGCGGCCACCGCCCGGTGCGCGGCCTTCCGACGCGCGGCCGGCATCCGCTCCGCGACCCGCACCGCGACGGCCAGTTTCGCCAGCGTTTCCCGCGCCCGCACCGGGAACTCTGGCCGTTCCGATCCACTGGCCAGCCAACCGCGCCCGCTGCCAAGCCACCAGCCAACCGCGTCCACTTGCCAGCCCACCGCGACGTCCACTCGCCAGCCAACCGCGACTTTGCCGAGCCCCTGCCCCGCACCTCAGGCTCCGCGGTGCCCGCGATCCTGTATCCGTGCTCGCCCCGCTCCTTCGACCTTGGGTCCGCGACACCGTGCCTGCCGCGTGCTTGCCTGCCGCGATACTGCTTTCTTTACGGCAACGAAATCTAAAGTGGATTCGTTCCCCGAAGTGCCCGGAAACTCTGAGGTTCCCTCGAAGGAGTGACTTTGGCTGGTGGGAGGCCTTGGCTGTGGCGCGGGCGGCGTTCCGGGTCGTTGCTCAAGTGTAGATCGTGACGCTCAAGTGTAGATCGTGACGATGTCTTGCTTGCGGTCGGCTGCGGTGTGGAATGCGGTCAGGATCGTGGCGAGCAGGTCGGCTTCCTCGCTGTCCTCTGCCTTCTCTGCGTCGGCGTGATTGTCGGATCGGGTGAGTGCCGCGGTGATCTCCGCGTGCGTCAGCCAACCCAGGCTGGGGTAGCCGGACCAGGTTAGTCGGTTGATCGGGCGGTCGAGCAGGTGCGCTGTGGGTTCTGGGCCGATCGTCGCGGCGACCGGGCCCGCCATGAACTCGTCGCGGAACCATGTGCCGCCGGATGAGCTGTGGTCCAGTGAACCGACCGGGAAACCCATGCGCCGTACCGCTGACATCACGACACCGACCTGTTCGGCGGCCGCGGGTCCGCCGCCGCCGGACAGCAGTGGGGCGACCTCGTCGGTGGTTGTCAGGTCGTCGACGGAGAGTGCCCAGAACTCCATCGTGTAGCTCATGCCGGTTCCCCGTTCGTTGTGCCGTTCGAAAGCTACATCGTATGTACGTCGACGTTGCCCATGCCGTCGACGCTTGAACTCACGCCTACATAATGGACGTTCGAGCCGTGCGTCAGGATCGCGTTTCCGATGTTGTTCCGACCGTCCGCTATCGGGGAATGCGACATCGCGTGGCCGATGTCCGTCAGATAAGAGCCGGTGCCCTGGTCGAGCGTTGTCGGGTAGTAGGTCTTCACGGCCGTCGGAAGGAGGCTCCCGCTGGGAAAGTCCTTCCATGTGCCGTCGTTGTGGCGGGTCGTCGAGTTGATGGTGGCCGTCGGCGCGGTGGTGTGGCGTAGATGCGCCGCGAGGTCCTGGCCATTCATGTTCTCGTGGAAATACGCCTGCTGCCGCGTGCCGAACGTGGAAGTGCCGCCCTTGGCCTCGATGACGTGCAGCTTGCTGCCGTCCCAGTACGTGACGTCCGCGACGTTCGACGACTTGAACGCGACCGCGTGCGACCAGCGTTGTCCATTGGTCGTCGGCAGGTTGTGCGGATCGGCGACACTCGCCTCGTGTAGGCCGATGTCGTTGTGTCCGGTGTGCGCCTTCAGGTAACTGACTGCGCCTGCCTCGCCGAGGGCCTCGGACGCGTGCTTGCTGCCCGGGTTGCTCGCCGACACATTCGCGGCGTGGTCCAGCGCGGGGTCGTCGATCACGTGGCTCTTGTTGAACTTGTTGTCGCTGACCGGCGGGTTCTTGGTCGATCCCGCAGTGGAGATCAGGCTCGGGCCGGTGCTGGTGCCGCCCGGGGTCGCCGGCGCGGTCGGGCCGCCGGACGTTCCGCCGCACATCAGGCCGAGCGGATCGGTGGCGTGCAACGGATTCGCCACGTATGTGACCGGGTTGGGCG
>DATBCR010000418.1:0-2173 GCA_036270375.1 Pseudonocardiaceae bacterium
CGCGTACGCGCTGCTCGCGCATGCCATCTCGGTGGCCGGATCGATGGACAACGTCGAGGTCACCGCGCGCCGCGGCTCGCCCCTCGCGTCGTTCCTCGGCCTGCCGCCGCAAGACGCCGCTTTCTACTACGCGCGGATCCCGCACCCGGCCGCCCTGTTCGAACACCTGCGCCCGGTGCTGTCGTCCCGGTTGGCCGCCGCCGGGTTGACCGCCGATGGCGAGGCGGTGGTGTCGTTCTTCCGTTCCCACATAAGGTTTTCCTACGCCGACGGAGCGGTCGGCCCGGTACGGTCGGGTGGCACGATGCAGGCACCGTACTCGGCCGGTGGCGCCGGGGTCGCCCCCGATCTGGTGCCTGCCCTGCTGTTCGGCCCGGACGGCATCGACGGCATGGCACGCAAGCACCCCGATGTCTACCCAGGACCCAACCCGGAGCTGATGCGCGCCCTGTTCCCACCGGTCCGCAGCGACCTGCTGACGTTCTATCTCCCGTAACGCGCAGCATCGCGTGGATCTCCGGGCGGTAACCGACGAGCGGGTACCGCATGTGTCAGGACCGCGCCGACCCGGCCTTCGCCGCGATCCCGGTCGGTGCGTCCGGGTCGAGTGACGCCGCCACCAGCGCCGCCTCCATGCCGCGTGCGCAGGCCGTGAGGTCGGCGGGCGACAGGTGGTGGGTGTCCGCGAGCAACGACATGTGCAAGGTGTCGGGCACGTCGTTGATGTGCAGGAACAGCCGGTGGTTGACCGAGTCGAGCTTGCGTTTCCAGCGCAGGTCGGTCAGCGGCAGCAGCGGGCGTGGGTCCGCGCCCGGAATGCCCTCCGGGTCCCGGTCGCCGACCCTGCGGTCGTTGAAGAACACGCCGATGTCGATGTGTTCGCCGCGTTCGGCCATCACCGCGTCGTGCATCTCGCTGTGGCCGATCGGGTCGTAATAGGCGTTGAGGAAGCCGCTCATGGTGCTCTGCCGTGCCCGCGCGACCGCCTCCGCGAACGAGACGTCCGCCACGTCAACCACGCACAGCGCCGGCTGTACCAGCGTGGCGACCGCGTCCGCGAGACCGGGCCGGAACCTGTTGCTCACCAACACTTGCGTCACGAACAGGCCGTCACCGGTGATCTTCGCGACGGCGATCGCGTACGCGGCGAGCAGCACCGGCGATGTGTCCACCCGCTCCCTGGCGGCGATGGTCCGCGACGCGGCGTATCCGGCGGGGGAGTCGCAGACCAGTTCCCAGTAACGCGGTTCGCGTCGGTCGGTCGACTCGCCGAACCGGCGCGGCGCGACGGTCCGCAGCAGGCCGGCCCAGTACCGCAACGACGCGTCGTGCTGCCGCAGCGCGGTCCTGCCCTGCTGTCGCCGGGCCAGTTCCAGCGGTTGCACGGCGGTGACGGGGGGTGGCGGGTCGGCGTACACGGTGGCCAGGTCCGCGATGAGCACTTCGAGACCATAGGAGTCGGTCGCGAGGTGGCAGTACCCCATCGACATGTGGGTCACCGCGCCGTGCTGCCGGACAACGGTGACGCGGACCGGCCACTCGTGCTCGTAGTCGAACGGGGTGGCCCGGTCCCGTTCCCACACGGCGTCGGCGATCGCCGACGGATCGTCGGTGGCGTCCGCGTCGATGACGTCCACCGGAAGTTCGCCCGCGTCGAACAGCACCTGGTGCGGCAGGCCGCCATCCGGATCGAGGCGGTAGCGGGTGCGCAGCGCCTCGTGCCGGCTCATGATGTGGCGCAACGACTGTGCGATGTAGTCCATGGTCGTGCCCGGCGGCAGCGTCAGCGGACCGCCGAGGATGTGTGGGCTGCGGCTCCCCTGGATGGTCAGCCAGATACCGCGTTGGCCCCAGGTCAGCTCGCCGGTGCGAGTGCCGGTTCCGGTGTCCGAGCCGGTGAACGGGACGAGAATCCGGTCGGCCATGCGCACCGCCCCAGCTTTAAGCCCTGCAAAGTGTCCACAGTCTAGGAGCCGATGCCTGTTGTGCCACGGCACGATTTCGTGTCAAGCGCCATTCATCGGATGGGTAGAAAATTACAGGAACGAGCAGCGTGGGGAGTTGATCAGCCGAGTGACCACGCGATCAGGTCGCCAGTGGTGCCGCCGCCGAAGCCGCCGGAATTCCCGTCCGCCATGTAGAGCACGCCGTTGACCAGGATCGGGCTGGACCA
>DATBCR010000419.1:0-4604 GCA_036270375.1 Pseudonocardiaceae bacterium
CAGGTCGTCTCGCCCGTGGCGCGCGCGGCCTCCACGTAGTCCCGCCGTCGCAGGGACAGGGTCTGCGCGCGCAGCACCCGGGCGCCCCACGACCACGACGTGCAGCCGATCACGATCGCCACGAGCGTGTCGCCCGCGCTGGGCAGCGTCGAGGTGATGATGATGATCAGCGGCAGCGCCGGGATCACCAGGAACACGTTGGACAGCGCGGAAAGCCCGTCGTCCGCGGTGCCACCGAGATACCCGGCGGTGACGCCGATCAGGATCGCGAGCACTGTCGCCACCGCGCCGGCCAGGAACCCGACGAACACCACGCTGCGGGTGCCGACCAGCACCTGGCTGAAGATGTCCTGCCCGATATGGCTGGTGCCGAACCAGTGCTTCGACGACGGCGGCTGCAACAGGTCCTGGCTGCGGGCGGACGGATCGAACGGCGCGATCCACGGGCCGATGATCGCGATCAGCACGAAGAAACCGATGACCGCCAGCCCGATCGCGGCCTTCCAACCCGTGATGAACCGGAACCGCCGACGCCGTGCGGGCGCGTCGTCGGTCGCGGTGCCACGCGGACCGCCCGGGATGACGGTGTCCAGATTCGTGGTGGGCGTCGCCATCGTTCAGCCCTCCTTGCGGGTACGCGGGTCGAGGAGCAGGTAAGCGACGTCCGCGAGCAGGTTCGCGGCCAGCACGGACAGCGTGACGACCAGGAAGATGCCCTGCATCAAGGGATAGTCCTGCGCGCCGACCGCCTGGAACAACTCGTAGCCGACGCCCGGATAGGAGAACACGATCTCCACCAGCAATGTCCCGCCGACGATGAACCCGAGCGAGAGCGCGAAGGCTGAAACGTTCGGCAGCAGCGCGTTGCGGGCCGCGTAGCTGACCATCACCCGGCGCTCGGACAGCCCCTTGGCGTGCGCGACGGTGATGTAGTCCTCGGACGTGACCGTCACCATCATGTTGCGCATGCTCAGGATCCACCCGCTCATCGAGGAGATCAGGATCGTCGCGGCCGGCAGCAGGCTGTGCTGGATCGCGCTGCCGATGAACCCGCCGGTGAAGCCGGGTACCACGCCGGGGTCGAAACCGCCGGACGCCGGGAAGAAGCTGCCCGGCCCGGCCAGCAGCGTGATCGCGATCAGGCCGAGCCAGAAGTACGGCACGGACGAGAAGAACGTGGTGACCGGCAGCAGGCCGTCCGCCCACGAACCGCGCCGCCAGCCGGCCAGCACGCCGAGCCCGGTGCCGAGCGCGAAGCTGATCAGCGTCGTGACGCCGACCAGCGCGATGGTCCACGGCAGGCTCTGCGAGATGACGCTGGACACCGGCGTCGGGAAGAACGTGAACGAGAGGCCGAGGTCGCCGTGCGCGAGCTGCGACCAGTAGTGGCCGTACTGCTGGAATATGCTCTGGTGCTTGTCCAGTCCGAAAAGGACATACAGCGACGTGATCGCCTGGCTGTTGAGCTGGCCCTGGAACTTGCTGATCAGCGACAACACCGGGTCGCCTGGGATCAGCCGGGGGATGAAGAAGTTGATGGTGATCGCGGCCCACGCGGTGAACAGGTAGAACGCGATGCGCCGCAGCAGATAGGTCATCGCTCGGCCTCCGGGAACAGGCTGATTTCCGCGCTGGACCCGGGTAGGTCGTAGAGCCAGCACGCGGCCCAGTGGTCGTCGCCGATGTCGAACCGGGGCGGCAGGTCCGTGCTGCAGCGCGGCATCGCGTGCGGGCAGCGCGGGTGGAACCGGCATCCATTCGGCGGCGCGATCAGGCTCGGCGGCTCGCCGCCGGAACCGTCCGCCGCGATCGCCGCAGCCACCGAGGAACCGTCGATCCGGTCCGGGTCCGGCGCCGACTCGATCAGCAGCCGGGTGTACGGGTGCGCGGGGTGCTGCGTGACGGTCTCGCTGCGGCCGCCCTCGACCATCCGGCCGGCGTACATGACGAGCGTGTCGTCGGCGAAGTAGCGGGCCGACGCGATGTCGTGGGTGATGTAGAGGATGGCAAGGTGAAGCCGTTCCTTCAAGTCCCGCAACAGGTTCAGCACACCGAGCCGGATCGAGACGTCCAACATGGACACCGGCTCGTCCGCGAGCAGCACCTCGGGGTTGGCGGCGAGAGCACGGGCGATGGCCACCCGCTGGCGCTGCCCGCCGGACAGCTCGTGCGGGAACTTGGCCAGGTACTGCTCTGGTGGCCGCAGCTGCACCCGTGCCAGCAGTTCGTGCAGTGCCGCCCGGAGTTCGGCCTCGCCCTTGCCGGCCCGCCCGTGCACCCGCAGCGCTCTTGTCAGGTGGTAGCGGATGGTGTGGGTCGGGTTCAGCGACGCGAACGGGTCCTGGAAGATCATCTGGACCTGCCGGCAGTAGGCCCGGAACCGCCGGCCACCGCGGACCGTGACGGACCGGCCGTGCAGTTGGATGTCGCCGCCGGTCCTCGGATACAGCTGGGCGAGCAGCCGGGCGACCGTCGACTTGCCCGATCCGGACTCGCCGACCAGCGCCGTCACGTGGCCCCTGCGCAGCGTCAGCGTGACGTCGTCGACGGCCTGCACGCTGCGCGCGGTCCGGGTCAGCACCTCACGCCCGCGCCTGCGGATCGTGAAGTGCTTGGTGAGCCCTTCCGCGGCCAGCACCACCTCGGTGTCCGGTTTCTGATCCACGGCCATGCCGTCGTCTCCTGTCCTCTGTCCTGTCCGGAGGACCCCGACGTAGCCCCGCCCGGACGGTGCGCGCCGTCCGAGCGGGGTACCGGCCGGGGCTCAGCTGGCCGGCGTCAGGTGCAACACGATGTCCAACGCGTTGGGCTGGGTCGGTTGCGCAGGAGCGTACGGATTGGACGCACTCGGCCAGCCGACCCAGTGCTTCGTGCTGTACTCGCCGCCGGCGTTCGCGGCCGAGGTGGGGATCATCGGCATCTGCTGGACCATGATGTTCTGCAGGGTGTCCAGCGCCGCGGTGCGGGTGGTGTCGTCACTGGCGTTGGCGTACTGCTGCAGCGCCGTGGTGGCCGCCGTGCTCTGGAACCGGCCGTAGTTGCCGCTGACGCCGCTGGCGCCGGTCGGCTTGAAGATCGCGCCGTCCATGATGTTCTCGTACTCGTCGTACGGGGTGGCGCCGCCGTTGGTCCAGTGCATCACGGCGTCGAACTGGCCGGTGTCCACGTCCTTCGTCCAGGCGTCCTCGTTCGCCTTGTCGATGGATGCGTTGATGCCGATCGTGGCCATATTGTCCTTGAGGATCGCCAGGTCGGTCTGGTAGTCCGACCAGCCGGACGGGTCGGAAAGGGTCAGCGTGACCGCCTTGCCGCTCGGGTCCGTCAAAGTGTTGCCGTTGTAGGTGAATCCGGCGTCGGTCAGGGTCTTCTTCGCGCCCGCCACGTCGATGTTCACGTTCTGGCCCTTGTACTGCGACGAGATGAACGAGTCGCCGGCCGGGGTCGGGATACCGGTGATGTTCGTGACCGGCGGGTAGAAGTAGCCCGCCTCACCCTCGTTGAAGATGTCCGCGCGGTTGATCACCATGCTGATCGCGCGGCGCAGCGCCGGGTTGTTGAACGGTGCCTTCTGGGTGTTGAACCACAGGCCGTGCACGCCGAGGGTGGCCGGGAACCACAGCTGGTAGTGCGCCGGGTCCTTGCTGGTGTAGACCGCCTTGGCGTTGGGGATGAAGACGAAGCTCCACTCGGCCGCCCCGGTGGACAGCGCCGTTGTCTGCGCGTTGTTGTCGTTGTAGGAGGTGTAGCGGATCTCCTTCACCTTGGGCAGCGGCTGCCAGTAGCTGCTGCGCTCCGTCAGGATCACGGTCTGCGACGTGAACGACTTCACCGTGTACGGGCCGGTGCCGACCGGGTTCTGGTCGGTGTTGGTGGTCGGGTCCGACATCGTCGACCAGATGTGCTTGGGCACGACGTAGACCTGGGTGAGGGCCTTGTACTGGTTGACGAACTGCGACGACGCGAACGTCACCGTGACCTTGTTGCCGCTGACCGTGGCGTCCTGGATCGGCAGGGCGTTCGTGTTCAGGGCCGCGTACTTCTTGAGCAGCAGGAACGTGTACGCGACGTCGTCCGGCGTCATCGCCTGGCCGTCCGACCACGACACACCGCTGCGGACGGTCAGGGTCAGCGTCGAGAAGTTGTTCGACCAGTCCGCCGCCGTGGCCAGCCAGGGCTTGCCCGGGTCGGTCGGCTTGACCATGTTCTTCATGATCAGCGGCTCGTAGATCATGAACTTGTAGCCGAGCGACGAACTGGCCGACGACGACAGGAACGGGTTGTTGTTGTTGGTCTCCGGCCCGTTCGGCATGCCGACGTTCAGCACGGCGTTCGGGTTGTTGGATGCGCTGGTTGTGCTGCCGCCGCTACTACACGACGCGGCGAAAGTGGCGACCGCCAGCACTCCGCTGAGTGCGAGGGCGACGCGGCGGTTGACGCGCATGAATCCTCCTTCATGTCACTGCACAAGATGGCCGGTGCTCGGCGTGTGTCCACAGTGGTCGGTCGGGTCGGCTGGATGTCGACTGTCAGGCCACCGACGTCGACGCCCGCACGATCAGGCTGGTGGGGATCACGTTCGGGGTGTCGGGTAGCGGGGTGCCCGC
>DATBCR010000420.1:0-3818 GCA_036270375.1 Pseudonocardiaceae bacterium
ATGGCGACGGACCGGCGTTCCACCTCGATCAGGCGGTCGCCGACCACGAGGTCGACGGTGCGGTCCGGGGCGGGCATGGCGAACCCGTCGAGCAGCGTGAGTGCCTGGGTCCGCTGCTGGCAGGCCTGCAGGCCGTTGACGTCGACGCCGAAATGGGCGAGGCCGGTCGGTCCGGCGCCGTTGGCTGTCGCACGGACCACGTCCAGCGGGACCCGGCCGCAGGGATCGGTGGTCGAGACGGGGGCGTGGCCGTCTGCGCGGCGGACAAGGCCGGGGCCTTCGCTCTGCGGGCCGGGGATGACCACCGGCTGGTAGGGCTGGTGGGTGAAGTCGGCGTCCCAGAAGGTGATCGTGGTGCCGGTTGTCGAGTCGGCCGCGATGGCGAAGGCGTTCAGGGCGTCCACCCACATCCAGTCCGACGTGGTGGCGTCGAGGACGGACCGCTGGCGGACGGCGGTGGCGCTGGTGACGGGGGTGAATCCGGTCGCGCCCAAGGCCTGTACGCCACTTTGGAAGGTGGGATCGGCCGACCGCAACACGAACTGGCCGCCGCCGCCGTGCGCCGCCACACCTGTGGTGTCGGTGAACATCAGGTAGAACCAGCCGTTGAGGTAGAGCGCGGACGGCTGGCCCGCGCCGTATGCGTTGGTGCCGTGGATGTCGTCGGCCTCGGACACGATCGGTGCGCCGTTGTTGGTGCGCACCCAGTGCAGGCCGTCGGTGCTGGTGGCGAGGCCGACGGCGTTGCTGTTGCCGCGCGGGTCGGCGGTGCCGGTGTAGTAGAGGTAGAAGGTGCCGTTGACCTCGATCACGGAGGGGTCGCAGGTGTGCAGGCTGTCGAAGCCGGTGGGGCTGTTGCCGAACACTTCGTCGGCCGGGGTGCCGTCGGGCGCGGCGAAGGGGCCGTCCGGGGAGGTCGAGGTGGCGTAGAGGATCTGGTCGCCCGGGCGGGCGGAGATGTACGGAAGCTGGCTGCACCACCACATCCGGTACTGGCTGCCGATCGCCATGACGGAGGGGGCGTAGTTGTACGGCGCCGTCGGGCCACCCGATGCGATGACACCGCCGCTGGCCCGCCCGTGATCGGTGGCGAGTGCGATCGGCTGCGGGGCCGCGGCGGGTTGTTGTTCTTGGGCGCCGGGCAGGACGCCGTGGGTACTCCCCTCGGCCATCGGCTTGACGGCGACGCCGGTACAGGCGGTGAGGAGAGTCAGGCAGGCCGCCGTCGCGAGCCCAAGCCGGGACCACCCCGACCGGTTCCGGCTCCGCATCCGGTACGACCTCCGCGATGTCCAGCGATCCAGCACAGGGTCGCGCCGGCCGGGTCAGTCTACGGACCCGTTCACTCAATTGGGTGATGTGGGCGGAATCGGCGCGGCGGCGGGCCGAGCTGAGGCTACCCAGCCAACCACGCCCGAAACCTAGCCAGCACAACGAAACCGCCACACCGAGCCTCGTCAGCCGTCGGGCGTCAGCCACCCAGCACCCGTGGTCACCGGCAGGGCCACGAACACGCGGTGTGTCGCGCCGTAGTACTCGCCTTCGCCGACGTCCAGTAGGCCGAGTCTGCTGGTCACGGCGAGGCTGGACTTGTTCTCGCGGTGCACGAGTGCCCAGACCGCCGGTAGGCCGAGTTGGTACAGGCCGTGGGTGATGATGGCGGTGGCGGCTTCGGTGGCGATGCCGCGACCCCAGTGCGCGCGATGCAGCATCCAACCGGCCTCCGGCACCGAACCGGGCAGCTCCTTCGACGGCCAGAGGTGCCCGATGCCGGCCAGTTGCCCGTCCAGCAGCAACACCCAACTGCCCATGCCAGGTTCGCGCTGCCGCACCAGCCGACGCTCGACCATCCGCCGCACGGCCGCCCGATTCGCGACGGGTTCACGGAAGAACCGGGTGACCTCGGGGTCGGTATAGATCGGGACGAGCGCGTCGACGTCACTCGCGGCAACGGGCCGCATCAGCAGCCGGGCGGTGGTGATCTCGGGTGGGGTCACCAGCACGATACTGCCGGGTCAGCCACCCCGGAACCAGCCGTTATGCGGGGGTATGATTCTCCGCCAGCCAGCGCAGGGCCAGGGGGTAGCCGCCGACGCCGAGGCCGAGGATCACGCCGGTTGCCACGGCTGAGATGTAGCTGTGGTGGCGGAACGCGTCCCGTTGGTGGGTGTTCGAGATGTGCAGCTCGATCAGGGGTGCGGTCAGCTGCGCGCACGCGTCGCGGACCGCGATCGAGTAGTGGGTCCACGCACCCGCGTTGAGGACGACCGGGGTCGCGCTGTCGGCGGCCTCGTGCAGCCAGACGAGCATGGTGGCCTCGTGGTCGGTTTGGCGTACCTCGACGTCCATGCCAAGTTCCGTGCCGGTCTTGTGGCACAGCTCGACCAGGTCGGCGTGGGTGGTGTGGCCGTAGACCTCCGGTTCCCGCTTGCCGAGGCGGCCGAGGTTGGGGCCGTTGAGTACCAACACCTTCACGACAGGACTCCGGTTTCGCCATTCGGTTCGCCCGCCACGGCCGAGTAGGCGGCGGCCAGCAGGCTCGGGTCGGGGCCTTCGAGGCGGCCCGGTTTGGCCAGGCCGTCCAGCACCACGAAGCGCAGCATGCCGGCTCTTGTCTTCTTGTCGGTTCGCATGCCCTCCAACAACTCCGGCAGTGCGTCCGGGTCGTAGCCGGTCGGCAGGCCGATCAAGGACAGCGTGGCGCGGTGTCGGTCGGCGGTTTCGTCGTCGAGGCGGCCGGCAAGGCGGGCCAACTCGGCGGCGAACACCATCCCGACGCTGACCGCCGCGCCGTGGCGCCAGCGGTAGCGTTCCCGGCGTTCGATGGCATGAGCCAGCGTGTGGCCGTAGTTGAGGATCTCGCGCAGGCTGGACTCGCGCAGGTCGGCCGACACGACGTCGACCTTGACCTGGATCGCGCGGCGGACCAGTTCGCCGAGTACGTCCCCGGTCGGGTCGACCGCCCGTGCCGGATCGGCCTCGACCAGCTCAAGGATGGTCGGGTCGGCGATGAAACCGGCCTTGATCACCTCTGCCATGCCGGCGACGAGTTCGTTGCGGGGCAACGATTCCAGCGTCACCAGGTCGGCGAATACCGCGGTTGGCTCGTGGAAGACGCCGACCAGGTTCTTGCCGGCCTCGGTGTTGACGCCGGCCTTGCCACCGACCGCGGCGTCGACCATGCCGAGCAGCGTCGTCGGCACGTGCACCACCCGCACGCCGCGCATCCATGTGCCGGCAACGAAACCGGCAAGGTCGGTGACCGCGCCACCACCGAGGCCGATGACGATTCCGTTGCGGTCCATGCCGATCCGGCCGAGGACGGAGTAGCAGAACTCGGCGACGGACAGTGCCTTGCCGTCCTCGGCGTCGGGAACCTCGATGCGGTGCGCGTCCAACCCGGCCGTGACGAACTCGGCGCGGATGACCTCCGCCGTCGTGCCGAGAGTCGGCTGGTGCAGGATGGCCACGGCGGACGCGCCGGTGAGGGCTTCGGTCAGGGCGCCGAGCAGGCCGGTGCCGATCACCACGTCGTACGGCCGTTCCGCGCGCACCTGGATCCGTACCGGCTCGACCATCGCGCTCCTTTCCCTCACGCTCGTCGGGCCGGTGAACCGAGTCGGTCCAGGACGGCGTCCACGATCTCGTCCGGGGTCAGGGTGTCCGTCTCGACCTCGACGGTGGCGACCTCCTGGTACAGCGGCAGTCGTGCGTCCAGCAGCGCTTTGAACGTCGCTCTCGGGTTCACGCCGGCCAGTAGTGGGCGTGCGGTCGACAAACCGGTGCGCCGCATGCCTTCCGTCATGCCGACGCACAGG
>DATBCR010000421.1:0-1794 GCA_036270375.1 Pseudonocardiaceae bacterium
GTTCAGCGTCTCCGCCTGGGTGAACCTGGCCGCCATCACCGGCAACGACGAAGACGTCATGACGCAGGACGCCGTCTCGATGTCCGGGTTCTACCTCGGGATCTACGCCGGCAGCCGGGGCTGGACGTTCGCCCAGCCGCAGCAGGACCAGAACAACCCGGGCTGGGCCATCGCCGGCCCCACCAGCGCCACCGCCCAGACTGGCACCTGGACGTTCCTGACCGGCGTCTACAACGCCAACACCCGGACCGCCCAGCTCTACGTCAACGGCACCGACACCGGCAACGACGTGACCGACCCCTCGCCCATCGCTTCTAACGGCCCGCTGGAGATCGGCGCCGAGAAGTGGAACGGGCAAGCCGGCATCGGCAACTTCGACGGGTCCATCACCAACGCCGAGGCCTACCCGACCGCCCTGTCCGCAGCCGAGGTCGCCAACCTGTACGGGCGGGGCAGCGGCGGCCACGGCCTTACCCGGGACAACCTGGTGACCAGCTACCAGGTCGACCAGCTCGGCCAGGTGACCGCGCAAACCAACCCGGACCAGGTCACCACCACCTACGCCTACGACGAGGCCGGCCGCCAGGCCGTCACCACCGAGCCGCCCGTGGCCACCCAGGCCGGCGGGGGCACCCCGGTAGTGACGCAGCCGGCCACCACGACCGGGTACAACACGTTCGGTGACGCCACCACGTCCAAGGACCCCGACGGCAACATCACGACGTATGCCTACGACGCCGACGGGCGGCAGGTCTCGCAGGCCCTGCCGGCCTACACCCCGCCCGGCGGGCCCGGCCCGGTCAGCGGCACGACTGCCACCACCTACAACGCGCTCGGCCAGGTCACCGCCAAGACCGACCCGGACGGCAACACCACGCACTACTCCTACGACCAACTCGGCGACCACACCGGCCAGACCGATGCCGACGGCGGCGTCACCACGACCTCCTACGACGCCGACGGCGAGGCCCTGTCCCAGACCGGCCCGACCGGCGCCCAGGCCACAGGCACCTACGACTTCCTCGGCCGCCAGCTCACCGCCAACGACGCCGAGCGGTACCCCTCGCCCGCCTCCTACACGACCACGACGTCGTACACGGCGACGACGGCGAACCCGAGCGGGACCTGGAAGTCCTCGGTCACCACCCCGGACAACGTGGCCACCAGCTACGGCTACGACGCCGCCGGGGAGACCACGCAGGTCACCGATGGCGCCGGGAACACCACCCGGTCCTCCTACGACGCCCTCGGCCGGCAGACCGCCACCATCAACCCCGACGGCACCTCTGCCACCGTCACCTACGACCCGGCCGGCAACAAGGTCGCCCAGTCCAGCCTCAACGCGTCCGGGACGACGCTGACCACCGAGACCGCGACGTACAACGGCCAGGGCCAGCAGCTTTCCACCACCGATGCCCTCGGCAACAGCACGGCGTTCACCTACAACGCGGCCGGGAGCCTCACCAGCGAGACCCAGCCCGTGACGGCATCGGCGGGCATCGTCACCTCCTTCGGCTATGACGCCGCCGGCCACCAGACCCGCTACACCAACGGCAACGGCAACAGCCAGATCACCACCTACAACAGCCGGGGCCTGCCCGAGACCCAGGCCGAGCCGGCCACCAGCCAGTACACGACCGCGGCGAACTCCACGACCACCATCGCCTACAACGGCGACGGGAAGCCGGCGTCGGTGACCGAGCCCGGCGGCGTCACCATCGCCGACAGCTATAACTCCATGAATGACCTGACCGGCCAGTCCGGGTCGGGCGCCACCGCCGCGACCGCGACCCG
>DATBCR010000422.1:0-4822 GCA_036270375.1 Pseudonocardiaceae bacterium
CCGTCCTTTGTGGATGGCCTGCGTAACGAGATCCAGATCGTCGTCACCGTCCTGTCGCTCAACCCGCAGGACGTCTACGACGCGGTGGCCATCAACGCCGCCTCGATGTCCACCCAGCTTGCCGGTCTGCCGTTCTCCGGCCCGATCGGCGGCGTGCGGATCGCTCTCATCAGCCAAGAGGGTCAAGGCAGCCAGTGGGTCGCCTTCCCGACCCGCGAGCAGCTGACCAAGGCCGTCTTCGACATCGCCGTCGCCGGTCGTGTCGTCGAGGGTGGCGACGTGGCGATCATGATGGTCGAGGCCGAGGGCACCGAGAACATGACCAGCCTCATCGCCGACGGCGCGCAGGCGCCGACCGAAGAGGTCGTGGCCCAGGGCCTCGAAGCCGCGAAGCCGTTCATCAAGGTGCTGTGCGAGGCGCAGGTCGAGCTGGCCAACGCCGCCGCCAAGGAAACCGGTGAGTTCCCGACCTACCCTGCCTACGAGGCCGACGCGCTGGAGGCGGTCACCTCGGCCGTCACCGACGAGCTGGCCAAGGCACTGACCATCGCCGGCAAGCAGGAGCGCGAATCGCGCATCGACGAGGTCAAGGCGCTGTGCATCGAGCGGGTCACCGCCGATGGTGCCTTCGACGGTCGCGAGAAGGAGGTCGGCGGTGCGTTCCGCGCGCTGACCAAGAAGCTGGTCCGCCAGCGCATCCTGCGCGACAAGATCCGCATCGACGGCCGGGGCATCACCGACATCCGGTCGCTCTCGGCCGAGGTCGCCGTGGTTCCCAGGGCGCACGGTTCGGCGCTGTTCGAGCGGGGCGAGACCCAGATCATGGGCGTCACCACGCTGAACATGCTGCGCATGGAGCAGACGCTGGACACGCTCTCCCCGGAGACGACCAAGCGCTACCTGCACCACTACAACTTCCCGCCCTACTCGACCGGTGAGACCGGCCGGGTCGGTTCGCCCAAGCGGCGCGAGATCGGCCACGGCATGCTGGCCGAGCGCGCGCTGGTGCCGGTGCTGCCCAAGCGCGACGAGTTCCCCTACGCGATCCGCCAGGTCTCCGAGGCGCTGAGCTCCAACGGTTCGACCTCGATGGGTTCGGTCTGCGCGTCCACCATGTCGCTGCTCAACGCCGGTGTGCCGCTGAAGGCGCCGGTGTCCGGCATCGCGATGGGCCTGGTGTCCGACGAGATCGACGGCCGCACCCAGTACGTGGCGATCACCGACATCCTCGGCGCCGAGGACGCGTTCGGCGACATGGACTTCAAGGTGGCCGGCACCAAGGAGTTCGTGACCGCGCTGCAGTTGGACACCAAGCTCGACGGCATCCCGTCCGAGGTGCTGGCGCAGGCGCTCGGCCAGGCGCGGGACGCCCGGCTGACGATCCTCGAAGTGATGGCCGAGGCGATCGACCGGCCGGACGAGATGAGCCAGTACGCACCGCGCGTGACGTCCATCCGCATCCCGGTGGACAAGATCGGCGAGGTCATCGGCCCGAAGGGCAAGATGATCAAGTCGATCACCGACGAGACCGGCGCGGACATCTCGATCGAGGACGACGGCACGATCTACATCGGCGCCAACGACGGCCCGGCGGCGGAGGCGGCGATCGGCAAGATCAACGCCATCGCCAACCCGCAGCTGCCGAAGGTGGGCGAGCGGTTCCTCGGCACGGTCGTGAAGACCGCCGCCTACGGCGCGTTCGTCTCGCTGCTGCCCGGCAAGGACGGCCTGGTGCACATCTCGAAGCTGGGCAACGGCAAGCGGATCGGCAAGGTCGAGGACGTGGTGAAGGTCGGCGACAAGCTCCGGGTGGAGATCGCCGACATCGACCAGCGCGGCAAGATCAGCCTCGTCGTCGTCTCCGAGGACGGCGCAGAAGCCCCCGCCGCTACTGACACCACCGCTTCGGAGACCGCGAGCAACGGCACCCCGGCCGCGCCCCAGGACGCCACCCCGGAGCCGGCAACGCGGTGAGCGGTTTACCGGCGCATTCTCGAGTACGGCCGACGAGCGTTAGCGAGGGAATTGCGTGACCAGGTCGGCTGCTGATCAGGCCGCGGACGCAAAGCGCGTCCGCGGCCGCGGTCTGCACAAGGGGCGTCCGGCCCAGGAGTACCCGCAGAAACCGGGTACCACCAAGGTGTTGGAGCGCAGCGGCGACGGGCACGTGGTGCGCCGCACCGTGCTGCCCGGCGGCCTGCGGGTGATCACCGAGCAGGTGCCGGGCGTGCGCTCCGCGGCGGTGGGCATCTGGGTCGGCGTCGGTTCGCGGGACGAACAGCCAACCGTCGCCGGTGCCGCGCACTACCTGGAACACCTGCTGTTCAAGGGCACCGACCGGCGTTCGGCGGCGGCGATCGCCGAGGAGATCGACGCGGTCGGTGGCGAGCTGAACGCGTTCACGGCAAAGGAGCACACGTGCTTCTACGCGCACACGCTGGACAGTGACCTGTCGCTGGCCATCGACCTGGTGTGCGACGTGGTGTTCTACGCGCGGATGGCCGAGCCGGACTTCGAGTTGGAGCGCGGGGTGGTCCTCGAGGAGATCGCCATGCGCGACGACGACCCGGAGGACCTGCTGCACGAGGCGTTCTCCACCGCGCTGCTGGGCACGCACGCGTTGGGCCGCTCGGTGCTCGGCTCGGAGGAGTCGATCAACGGGATGACCCGCTCGTCGCTGCGCGGCTTCTACAAGCGCCGCTACCAGCCGCACCGGATGGTGCTCGCGGTGGCCGGCAACGTCGAGCACGCACAGGTGCTTCGGTTGGCGCGCAAGGCTTTGGCCGACCGGCTCGGCGGCTCGCAGACACCGGTCCCGCCCAGGGTCGGCACGTGGCGCGCGAACGCGCCGTACGGCATGCAGTTGCGCACCGACGACACCGAGCAGGCGCACCTGATGGTCGGGGTGCGCGGCCTCGACCGGCACGACGATCGCCGGTTCACGCTCGGCGTGCTGAACGCGGCGCTGGGCGGCGGCATGAGTTCCCGGCTGTTCCAGGAGGTTCGGGAGCGGCGCGGCCTGGCGTACCAGGTGTACTCGTCGGTCGCGTCCTATGCGGACACCGGCAGCCTCTCGGTCTACTGCGGCGCGCACCCGGACCGGCTCGGCGATGTCGCGGGCGTACTGCGGGCGATACTCGACGACGTGGCCGCGAACGGCCTGTCCGACGCCGAAGTGGCCCGAGGGCGCGGCCAGTTGCGCGGCGGGCTGGTGCTCGGCCTCGAGGACTCCAGTTCGCGGATGTCGCGGATCGGCAAGGGCGAACTGAACTTCGCCGACCACCTCACGGTCGAGCAGACGCTGGCCCGGATCGACGCGGTCACCACGGCGGACGTCGCCGAGCTGGCCCGGGAGTTGCTGTGTCGGCCGGTCGCGACCGCGGTGGTCGGCCCGTACTCCCATCCGGACGACCTGCCCGCCGAACTACAGGGTGATGCCTGGTGACCACGTCCGCTCCCCGGCCGGCCCGTGCCGTGCGCCTCGCGCGCTCAAGCGACGATCCGATCCGGGTCGGCGTGCTCGGCGCGCGCGGCCGGATGGGTGCCCAGGTGTGTACGGCGGTCGAGTCGGTCGGTGACCTGGACGTCGTCGCCATGATCGACGTCGGCGACCGGATGTCCGATCTCGTGGACGCCGCCGCCGAGGTCGTCGTCGACTTCACCCATCCCGACGTGGTGATGGCCAACCTGCGGTTCTGCGCCGACCACGGCATCAACGCCGTTGTCGGCACCACCGGGTTCGACGCCGACCGCCTCGACGTGCTGCGGTCGTGGCTCGCGCACAAGCCGGACCTGGGCATGTTGATCGCGCCGAACTTCGCCATCGGCGCCGTGCTGTCCATGCGCTTCGCCCAGCTGGCCGCGAAGTTCTACGAGTCGGTGGAGATCATCGAGCTGCACCACCCACGCAAGGCGGACGCCCCGTCCGGCACCGCGGCCCGCACCGCGGAGTTGATCGTGGCCGCGCGCGCCGACGCCGACATGCCCCCGGTGCCCGACGCCACCACGACCGCCCGAGACGGCGCGCGGGGTGCGGAGATCGACGGCATCCGGGTGCACTCCGTGCGGCTGGCCGGTTTGGTCGCCCATCAGGAGATCCTGTTCGGCACCGAAGGCGAGACCCTGACCATCCGGCACGACTCGCTCGACCGCAGCTCGTTCATGCCTGGCGTGCTACTCGCGGTACGGTCCATCGTGGACCGTCCAGGGTTGACGGTCGGCCTGGAATCGTTGCTGGACCTGTGATCCGGGCTCGGACGACGGCGATCCTGCTCACCGCCATACTGGTACTGACCATTGTGCCGATCGGCTGGGTCGGCGTGCTGCTGCTGGGTTCCGGTTCGGGGTCGGGGTTCGGGCTCGGTGCCGGCCTGCTCGCGCTGTCGCTGGTCGGCTGCTGGGTCGCCGTGGCCAACCTGCGGTTCGGCGTCCAGGTGCAGCGGCTGTCACGGCGACTGGCAGACGAGGGCGAACTGCCGGACCTGTCCGGACTGCCGCACCGTCCGTCCGGTCGGGTGGATCGTGCCGCCGCGGACGCGTGGTTCGACGAACGGAAGGCCGAACTGGACGAACGGCCGACGGACTGGCGCCGCTGGTACCGGGTGGCGCTCGCGTACGACCTGGCCGGTGACCGGCGCCGGGCCCGCGAAACCATGCGGCAGGCGCTGCGGCTGGCCGATGTCAGTGTCAGTGGAAGTGGTGGTGGATCGCCGGCAGCCAGTGCATGAGCAGGTTCGGCGACGCGGCGAGCACGGTGAAGCGCACGAACCTGGCCGGCAGGCTGGCCAGCACGAACGTCCGCGACGACAGCCCGGCCAGGCCG
>DATBCR010000423.1:0-8429 GCA_036270375.1 Pseudonocardiaceae bacterium
GTCCCAGTCCGCGCCGTCGTCGTTGGCGCCGCCATCGTTGGCGCCGTCGTCGCTGGCGCTGACGCGGTCGTCGCTGGCGCCGGCGCCGCCGACGGCGGTCGGGTAGAGGCGGAAGCGCCAGTCGCCGTCCAACACCAGGGCCGGGGCGTCCGACTCGGCGGTCGCGCGCGGTGGCAACACGCCCGCACCAGGTGTCACGTCCTCGTAGTACGGCCGGCCGCTGGGTTCCGTCATAGAGTGATGATAGTGAACGCCCCGATCAGAAATTGCCGGAGGCCCGATGGTCGCCACTGGACGCCCGATGCTCGGCGAGACGACGCGAGGCAGAGGCCGCCCACGCAGCGAACGCGCCCGACTGGCGATCCTGGCAGCGGCCGGCGAACTGATGCTGGCCGGCGGCATCAACGCGGCATCGATGGAGGCCATCGCGGAGCGGGCCGGGGTCAGCAAGGCGACCATCTACAAATGGTGGCCGTCGAGAGGCGCGGTCGCGCTGGACGGATTCCTCGCCATGGTGCGGGATTCCATCATCGTGCCAGAAGGCTTGGACACCGCGGCCGCCCTGCGTTTCCAGGTGGCCGCGTTGATAGCACTGTTCCGGGACACCGCGTCCGGCCCGTTGATGCGGGCACTGGTCGGCCAGGCCGAAAGCGACTCCGAAATCGCACGGGCAATCCGCGAACGCTGGCTCACCCCACGACGTGCGGTCACCGCGGAAATCCTCCGAACCGGCATCGCGCGCGGCGAAATCCGCCCGGACATCGATATCGGCGCCGCGTCCGACCAGTTGTTCGCGCCGATCTACCACCGCCTGTTCTTCGGCCACGAACCCCTCGACGGCCAGTTGGCCGACCAACTCGTCACCCAGGCGATGACCGGTCTGGCCCCGACGAGATACCGGTCTGGCCCGGAAGAGATAGCCATCAGCCAGCACCTGCGACAGCCGCAGTGACAACTCGGGTCCGTCCACCGGATCGACAACTCGGGTCCGTCCACCGGATCGGGTCCGTCCACCAGATCCCGACGGGACCTGGCCGGCACTGATGTCCGCATCTCGGGCGCGATCCGATGCCACACCGCCCGCTCGACGCCCACGCGCCCCATGTGGGCCACGGACTGTGCGGCCTGCCCGGTGGGCGTCCGGTGCGGCATTCGCTGCTCGAAGTCGATCGCCGAGGCATGAGCCGTCGCCAAGGCATGCAGTCGCCATTGCCAAGGCATGCGGCAGCCTCGCTTGGCGATGCACCCGCGCCCTTCCTACTACTTAAGCGCAACGAATGGGAATCGCTCAAAGTTCCGCTAAACGGCCGATTTGGCGGAGGTTCCCCCGATCGTGTCGTGGCCGGGCGGCTGCCGCCTGCCAGGACGCCTTGCGGGGAGCGGTTCGGCGGGTCGGCACCTCCAGGACGCCCGCACTACCGCACACCACAATACCCACTGTGAACTCCCGGCGTGGGCCGCGACCGCGACCAGGGCCTGGGACAACAGCATGCGACAGCGGCAGATCGGACATACCGAGGACACTAGCCCGCCGCACCGACATTCGCGGTGGTGTCGGCTCCGTCACGCTGCCGTCCGGCGTTAATTTCTAAACGGTATGTTTGGAAATGGCTCACGGCGCGGAGGTTCCGATGGTGTCGTCCCCAATGGTGGCCGCCCGTGGCCTGCGGCTCGTCACCGTCACGTTGGCCGCCGCCTGCGGGCTGGCCGTCGCGAACATCTACTACGCGCAGCCGCTGCTCGGGCTGATCGCGGGGTCGTTCCGGATCAGCAACGGCATCGCGGCCGCCGTGGTCACCGCGAACCAGTTCGGCTACGCGCTCGGTCTGCTCCTGCTGCTGCCGCTCGGCGACCTGGTGGATAACCGGAAACTCGCGCCACGGACCCTGATCGGCACCGCGCTCGCGCTCGCCGTGGCCGCCGCGTCGCCGGATGCGGCGCTGTTCCTGGTGATGTCGGTGCTGGTCGGCATCACCTCAGTGGTCGCGCAGATCCTCATCCCGCTGGCCGCGTACCTGGCACCGCCGGCCGAGCGCGGTCGGGTGGTCGGCCAAGTGATGAGCGGCCTGCTGCTGGGCATCCTGTTGGCCCGCACGGTCGCCAGCCTTGCCGCGGCGGCGTGGGGCTGGCGCAGCATCTACGTCATCTCGGCGGTGCTGATGGTGGCCACTGCGGCATGTCTCGCCCGCGTACTGCCCAGCCGTCCGCCGGACCACACGGCGAGTTATCGGCGGCTGCTCGCTTCGGTCGTCGTGCTGGCGCGCCGCGAGCCGGTGCTGCGGCGGCGTGCGCTCAGCCAGGCGCTGATGTTCGCCACGTTCAGTGCCTTCTGGACGGCGATCACGTACGAGTTGATCGGCGCGCATCACCTCAGCCAGACCGGGATCGGCGTGTTCGCTCTGGTCGGCGCCGCGGGTGCGGGCGTCGCGCCATTGGCCGGCCGGCTCGGCGACCGTGGCCACGGGGCCGTCGGCCGGGCCGCCGCGATGATCATCGCCGTGTTGGCCATGGTGCTGGCCGGTGTCGGCGCCGACAGCGTGGTACTGCTGGCCGCGGCCGGGGTGCTGTTGGACGTCGCCGTGCAGACGCACCTCGTGCTCAGCCAGCGGGATATCTACGCGCTCCGCGCGGACGCCAGGGCGCGGATCAACGCGACGTTCATGAGCACGGTGTTCGTCGGCGGTGCGGTGTCGTCGGCGATCGCCGGCCTGTTGGACGACACGTTCGGCTGGCGCGGTGTGACCGTGTTCGCGGCCGTGCTGCCGGTGCTCGCCGTGCTGCCCTATCGACGCGGTCGAGGCGTCCCGACCGCTCCGGTAGCACCTGACTGGCCGGTAACATCGGACGGGTGACGGGAACGGGGTTCTTCAGCTCGGTCGACGACGTGTCCGTGCGACTGGCGCGGACCGGCTACCTGGCGTCGGCGGCCGTGGCGACCACGGTGTTCCTTGCCGATCGGCTGGGGAAGCCGCTGTTGGTCGAGGGGCCGGCCGGTGTCGGCAAGACCGAGTTGGCACGGGCGGTCGCCGAGGCGACCGGTGCGGGGCTGGTGCGCCTGCAGTGCTACGAGGGTGTCGACGAGGCGCGGGCACTCTACGAGTGGAACCACGCCAAGCAACTGCTGCGAATCACGGCGGGGCGGGACGAGAGTTGGGCGGACGCGCGGACCGACATCTTCGGCGAGGAGTTCCTGCTCGCCCGGCCGCTGCTGACCGCGATCCGCAACGCCGAACCGACCGTGTTGCTCGTCGACGAGACCGACAAGGCCGATCTCGAGTTCGAGGGCCTGCTGCTGGAGGTGCTCGGCGACTTCCAGGTCACCGTGCCGGAACTGGGCACCATCACCGCGACCCGGCGGCCGTTCGTCGTGCTGACGTCGAACGCGACGCGCGAGCTGTCCGAGGCGCTGCGGCGGCGGTGCCTGTTCCTGCACATCGACTTTCCCGATCCCGCGCTGGAACTGCGCATCGTCCGGCTGAAGGTGCCGGACGCCGATGCGCGGCTGGCCGAGTCGCTGGTGCGGGTGATCGGGGCGCTGCGGGCCATGGAGCTGCGCAAGGCACCGTCGGTCGCGGAGACCATCGACTGGGCGCGGACGTTGCTCGCGCTCGGTGCGGACACGTTGAGTGACGATGTCGTGCAGGCCAGTCTCGGGGTGATCCTCAAGCACCAGGACGACGTCGCCCGTGCCACCAAACAGCTTCAGTTGGACGGCACGGTCTGATGACCGGACAGGTCGCCGGGCTGCCGGAACGGCTCGTCGAGTTCGTCGGTGCGCTGCGTGACCGGGGGATCCCGGCCGGTCCGAGCGAGACGATCGACGCAGCCGCGGTGCTCGACGTGCTCGGGCTGGCCGATCGGGAGCGGATGCGGGCCGGGCTGGCCGCCGCGCTGGTTCGGCGGGGTGGGCAGCGGAGCGTGTTCGACGCCGTGTTCGACATCTACTTTCCGCTCGGGGTCGGCAGCCCGGACCGGGTTCGCACCACCGCCGGTTCGGTCGACGAGGAGCGGTTGCGGGACGAGTTGGCAGCCGCGCTGGCCGCGAACGACCAGCGGGCGCTCGGGCAGCTCGCCGGGCAGGCCGTCGACCAGTTCGGCCAGTACGGTTCAGGGCCGGGTGGCGGGTTCTCCGCTTTCCAGACGCTGGATCGGTTGCAGCCGCAGACTTTGCTCGTCCGGGTGCTGGCCGCGATCCGTGCGAGCGCGAGCACAGAGGACGAGTTCACCGACCGACTGGACCGGGACGAAGTGCGTCGCCGGATCGAGCGCTTTCGTGGGCTGGTGCGCGGCGAGGCGTTGCGTCGGGCCGCCGAGTTGCGCGGCCGGGAGCGGATCACCCGGCACGCCATACCGCCGGCCGCCGACCGGGTGGACTTCTTGTCGGCCAGCCGTGCCCAGCTGGCCGAGCTGCGACGGGCGATCCAGCCGCTGTCGCGCAAGCTGGCCACTCGCCTGGCGGCTCGGCGCCGGCAGCGGACAAGGGGGCGGATCGACATCCGGCGCACGCTGCGTCGTTCGCTGTCCACAGGTGGTGTGCCGCTGCGACCGGCGTTCCGGCGGCCTCGGCCGGCGCGCCCCGAGATCGTGCTGATCTGTGACGTTTCCGGCTCGGTTGCCGGGTTCGCGAACTTCACCATGCTGCTGGTGCAGGCGCTGCGGGACCAGTTCAGCAAGGTCCGGGTGTTCGCGTTCGTCGAGAGCATGGACGAGATCACGCACCTCGTCACGGCCGGCGCGGCCGATCCGGAGCAGCTCGGCGGCCGCATCCTCAGCGAGGCGCGGCTGACGGTGTTCGACGGGCACAGCAACTACGGCAAGGCGCTCGGCGAGTTCGCCGCCCGCTACGCCGACGCCATCGGGCCCAGGACGTCCGTGCTGATCTTGGGGGACGCCCGCACCAACGGCGGCGACCCGAACCTGGCCGACCTGCGCCGCATTCTCGCGCCGGCACGGCACGCCTACTGGCTCAATCCGGAACGCACCGCCCTGTGGTCCACCGGGGACTCGGTGGCGCGTGCTTATGCGGAACTTGTCGAGATGCACGAGTGCCGAACTGTGAATCAACTAAGTTATCTCGTCACCCGATTGCTGCCGGCTTGACCACTCCGGCGCACTCAGGCCTCGCTGTCGCCCGCTGATCCAGTTGGGCTCTGGGGTGTTGACCTGCGATTTTACAAGATCACCGTCCGTGTGGGACACGACGTTCGCGATCCTGTGCGGCGGCTGAATTCGCGGCACCCACCCTACCGCGCGGGCCCGGTCGCACGGCAGACTCGCCGCATGGTCATCAGGTCCACGGTGGGGTTGCCGACGAATGGCGCCCGGCTCGGCTGGCCGTTGCGTTCCGCTTCGCACCATTTGTTCTCGTCCATTGTGTCGAAGGTGCTGAATCCGGCGATCCGGGCCAGCTTGGTCTCGCCGTACCGGGTGCCCGAGTACGTCGTGCTGGGTTCGGTCGGCCTGGTGATCGCCGTCGTCGGTGCCGTCTCGGCCCGCCGCTCGCCGATCAGTTGGCTGGGCGCGGTGCCGGTAGGCGGGTTCCGGCCGAGGGCGCCGCGGTGGGCGTCGGTGACGTGGTACCGCCACCCGCCGGTGATGGTGACCGTGACGCTGGTCGGCGTGGCGGTCACGGCGGCGTGGACCGTGTTCTCGCTGTTGACCAGTCAGCGCGGGTTCGTCGACCTGAGCGTCTACCGGATCGGCGTGCTGACCTGGTGGCAGCGCGGCGATATCTACGGGGTGCTGCCGCCGACCGGCATCGGCGTCTCCCTGCCGTTCACGTACCCGCCGTTCGCGGTGGTCGCGCTCGGGCCGCTGGCGATCCTCGGGTGGGAGTGGACGATCGTCTGCCTGACCATCCTGTCCCTTGTCTGTCTCGCTGTGGTGATCTACCTGACCGTTCGGTCGGCGTGGCCGAACGGCGGCATTCGGGGTGCGGTGGTCGGCACCGCGGTGATGCTGCCGCTGTCGCTGTTCACCGAGCCGGTGCGGGACACCATCTGGTTCGGCCAGGTCAACCTCCTGCTGATGGCGCTCGTCGCGTTGGACTGTCTGGTCGTGACACCCCGGTGGCCGAGGGGGCTGCTGATCGGCATCGCGGCGGCGATCAAGCTCACGCCCGCGGTGTTCTTGCTGTTCTTCTTGCTGCGCAAGGATTATCGGGCCGCGGTCACGATGGCCGTGAGTGGTGTCGTCGCCACCGCGATCGGGTTCCTCGCCGACTGGTCCGGGTCGTTCACGTTCTGGTTCGGCTCGTCCGGTGGCGCGCACGCGGTCGGCGACTCGGCCGCGCTGCTCAACCAGTCGCTGGCCGGTGGCATCGCGCGGATCGGGCTGTCCAGCCAGGCGGAGACCGTGATCTGGGTCGTGGTCGTCGCGGCGCTCGCGGTGTTCGCGACGGCCGGTGTCCGCAAGGCGCTGCGGACCGGGTCGGTGCCGTTGGCGATGGCGATCACGGCGGGTTTCGGGTTGATCGCGTCGCCGATTTCCTGGGGCCACCACTGGGTCTACATCGTGCCGGTGATCATCGTGATGGTGGCCGACGGGATTCAGCGGCGGCAGCGGGGATGGCTGCTGGCGGCGGCCGCGGCGGTGGCCGTGTACCACGCGGCGGCGTTCCTGCGGTTGGACATCGCGGGTGAGTGGCCGCCGGTGCGGTTGCTCGAGGAGAACAGTTTCGTGCTCGCGGCGATCACGCTGCTGGTCGGGTATTCGGCTACGGCCGTGTGGCGTCGGGTGGCGGCCGGTGTCATCGCGTTGCGTCGTGTCGTCGCGCTGGCGTTGGTCGCGTGGCCGTCGGTCGGGTTACGGTCTGTTGGGCGTTCGGCTGGGTGGCGGTCGCGGTCGGTCGCTTCGTCGTCGCGCGGCGGTGTCGTCGAGCCGGTGCCCAGCACCAGTGACAACTAGCGCCTTGGTTCAGCCGTCCAGTTGTTCGATGGTGGCGATGGACGGCTGTTCGGTGTGCTGGAGTTCGGCTGCCACCTGTTCCAGATCGCGGAGCAGGCGGATCACGTTGCCCCAGGTGAGTTTCGCGATGTCCACTTCGGACCAGCCGCGACCGAGGAGTTCCGCGATCAGGTTCGGGTAGCCGGACACGTCGTCGAGGCCGGCCGGGGTGAATGCGACGCCGTCGAAGTCGCCGCCGATGCCGAGATGGTCTATGCCGGCCACCGCGCGCATGTGGTCGAGGTGGTCGGCGACCGTCGCGGCGGTCGGGACCGGGCGCGGGTTGGCCGCCTCGTAGTCGCGTTGCACGGTTTTCGCGGCGGGTGTCGTCTCCAGTGGGTGCAGGTCGTGGGCGCGCATGTTGGCGTCCGCGCCGAGGGTCCACTCGATGGCGGCCGGGAGCACGAACTGCGGCACGAAGGTCACCATCGCGACGCCGCCGTTCGCCGGGAGCGCGGCGAGCACGTCGTCGGGAATGTTGCGGGGGTGGTCGCAGACGGCACGGGCGGACGAATGCGAGAACATCACAGGTGCCCTGGTCGCGCGCAGGGCGTCGCGCATGGTGTCGGCCGCGACGTGCGAAAGGTCGACGAGCATGCCGACCCGGTTCATCTCCCGGACGACCTCCGCGCCGAACCGGGTCAGGCCGCCCGCGACCGGTTTGTCGGTGGCCGAGTCGGCCCAGGGCACGTTGCTGTTGTGGGTAAGCGTCAGATAGCGGACGCCGAGCGCGTGCAGGGCGCGGAGGGTGGCGAGCGAACACGCGATCGAGTGACCGCCCTCGGCGCCCATCAGCGACGCGATCCGGCCGTCCGCACGGGCCGCGAGCACGTCGTCTGCCGTGCGGGCGAGGCGCAGGTGGTCCGGGTAGCGGGCGGCGAGGGCACGGACGAAGTCCACCTGTTCCAGGGTGGCGCTGAGGGCCCGGTCACCCTGCATCGTGGCCGGCACGAACACCGACCAGAACTGGCCGCCGACACCGCCGGCCCGCAGTCGGTGCAGGTCGGTGTGCAGGTGGTCGGACTGGTCGACGGCGATGTCCCTGCGGTCGAGGTCGTAGCCGACCTGTTCGCGCAGCGCGTAGGGCAGGTCGTTGTGCCCGTCGATCACCGGGTGATCGGCCAGCAGGGCGCGGGCGCGTGTCAGAAGTGCCGGGTCCGCCTGGTATGTCATGGCTCCTACTTTAGGGGGTCGGGTGGGTGTGGGCGCGGGATAAATGTGTCGCCGGTACTAATGCGGTCGGCCGAAATGTGTATGCGCGTGACAGTTTGATGGTTGATTGAATTCGATTGCCGGCCGGCCGGATCGAATGGTTGTGCGGGTTGGTGGGGCCGCGCTAACCTACCGTTCGGTAGTAAATGTCGGGAATTCGGCGGGAAACGTGTCTGGGAAACGCACTCATCGACAGGTGATCGTCCAATGACTGGTCGTCGGTCACGTCCGGTGGCCCGCGCGATCGGACTCGTCGCGGTCGGGCTGGTCGC
>DATBCR010000424.1:0-3283 GCA_036270375.1 Pseudonocardiaceae bacterium
GGCCGGACAGGCCCACCAGGACCGCCCCCTCGGGGCCGAGGCGCCGGGCCACCTCGCCCGCGTGGTGCAGCGCGTGCGCCGCCTCCAGCGCGGGCATGATGCCCTCCAGGCGGGTGCAGAGCCGGAACGCCTCCACGGCCTCGTCGTCCGTGACCGTGGCGTAGGCGGCGTGCCCGGCGTCGAAGAGCTGCGAGTGCTCCGGCCCGACGCCGGGATAGTCCAGGCCGGCCGAGATCGAGTACGCCTCGGTGATCTGACCGTCGTCGTCCTGCAGCAGGTACGAACGCGAACCGTGCAGCAGACCCGGCGAGCCCTCGCTGAGCGTCGCGCCGTGTTCGCCCGTCTCGATGCCCTTGCCGCCCGGTTCGAAGCCGACAAGGCGGACAGTCGGGTCGTCGATGAAGCCGTGGAAGATGCCGATCGCGTTCGAGCCGCCGCCGACGCACGCGGCGACCACGTCCGGCAGCCGGCCGACCCGCTCCAGCACCTGCGCCCGTGCCTCGATGCCGATCACGCGGTGGAAGTTGCGCACCATCAACGGGAACGGGTGCGCGCCCGCCGCCGTGCCGAGCCGGTAGTGGGTGCTGTCGACGTTGGCCACCCAATCCCGGAACGCCTCGTTGATGGCGTCCTTCAGGGTGCGCGAACCGGTCTTCACCGGGATCACCTCGGCGCCGAGCAGCCGCATCCTGGCCACGTTCAGCGCCTGCCGCTCGGTGTCGACCTCACCCATGTAGATGGTGCACTCGAACCCCATCAGCGCGGCGGCGGTCGCGGTGGCGACGCCGTGCTGGCCGGCACCGGTCTCCGCGATGAGCCTGGTCTTGCCCATCCGCTTGGTGAGCAGTGCCTGGCCCAGCACGTTGTTGATCTTGTGCGAGCCGGTGTGGTTCAGGTCCTCGCGCTTGAGCAGCACCCGGGCGCCGCCCGCATGCTCACTGAACCGGGGCACGTCGGTCAGCAGCGACGGCCGGCCGGCGTACTCGTGCAGCAGCCGGTCGAACTCGGCAAGGAAGTCCGGGTCGATCCGTGCCTTGTCGTAGAAAGCCGCCACCTCGTCCAGCGCGGCGACCAGCGCTTCCGGCAGGAAACGGCCGCCGAAGGCGCCGAAGTAGCCGCGCTTGTCCGGTTCGTGCGAATGGTCGTGCGCTCGGCCCTGTTCGGTCGTCCCGGTCACCGGGCCGGCCTCGGGCACGCCGGGTGCGAACCCGCCGTGACGAGCTGGACCACGGCGGTTTTGGGGTCGGCGCTGGACACCAGGCTCTCGCCGACCAGGACCGCGTCCGCGCCGTAGCCGGCGTACGTCATCAGGTCGGCCGGGCCGCGCACCCCGGACTCGGCGATCTTCAGCACGTCGAACGGCAGGCCGGGCGCGATCCGGCCGAACACGTCCCGGTCGACCTCAAGGGTGTGCAGGTTGCGCGCGTTCACGCCGATCACCGTCGCGCCCGCCTCAAGCGCCCGGTCCGCCTCCTCGGCGTTGTGCACCTCGACCAGCGCCGTCATGCCGAGCGACTCGACCCGGTCCAGCAGGGACTCCAGCACGTTCTGCGCCACGGCCGCCACGATCAGCAGCACCAGGTCCGCGCCGTGCAGCCGGGCCTCGTGCACCTGGTACGGGCTGACGATGAAATCCTTGCGCAGCACCGGAATGTCCACGACGGCCCGCACCGCGTCCAGGTCGGCGAGCGAACCGCCGAAACGCCGCTGCTCGGTCAGCACGCTGATCACCCGCGCGCCGCCGTCCGCGTAGTCCTTGGCCAGCACCGCCGGTTCCGGGATGTCGGCCAGCGCACCCTTGGAGGGACTGCGCCGCTTGACCTCGGCGATCACCCCGATGCCCGGCGCCCGCAGTGCCGCCATCACGTCCATCGGCGGCTTGGCCTTCGCGGCGAGTTCCTTCAGTTCGTCGAACGGCAGCGCCGCTTGCCGGACCGCCAGATCCTCGCGTACACCCTCGACAATCGATTCGAGAACACTCGGGGAGTTCACGACCACATCACCCTGTGTGTCAGCTCGGATACCGTTGCGGCCCTGCCAGATCGTCGGCCCGCAACCGCGCGTTCCCAGTGGTTCACGCCATGTCCCCTTCCCGCCGAACTGATGCTAACCCTGGGCTACCCGCCGATCGGTGCTGGGTTGGGGTTTCGGCTGGGCACACCGTTGGTCACGGGTTCGCGGTCGGGTCCCGCCCCTCCGACAACGCCTGCCACAGCTCACTGTCCGGGTCCTTGCGGCGCTTCGCGGCCGACGGGGTCTGGTAGCCGCCGCCCATCCTGGGCATGCGAGTGGCCGCCCGGACCACCAGCACGGCGGCCGTGACCAGCAGCAACCCGGCGAGCAGCGCGAGACCGTGCCCGGCAAGCACGGACGCGGACGGGTAACCGGCTGGGTGCGCACCGAACACGCCGGACAGGCCGTTCGCGCCGGCAAGGACCGCGCCGACGCCGGCGACGCCGACCAGCAGCCCGACCAGGCGTCGCGCCCAGCCCTCGATGGCGAGCACGGCGGCGACGGCGGCCAGTGCGAGCAGCGCGAGCGGCACCAGCACCGAGGACACCTGGCCGCCGTTCTGAGTCACCACGACGGTCCCGCGCAACGGCGTGACCTGCCGGGACCACGACCAGGTCAGCCGGGACGACAGCCACAGCGCACCGGCGCCGAGCACGAGCAGCAGCACGACCGTCCACAGTAGACGGACACCGGGCCGCGCCGACCGCTCAGCCACGCGCGAACTCGACGGCCAGCGGTGAACTCATCGTGTCCGCGGTGGCGATCGCGGACAGCACGGCCCGCGCCTTGTTCAGCGTCTCGTCGTCCTCGGCCACCGGATCGGAGTCGGCGACGATGCCGCCGCCCGCCTGCACGTAGGCCACGCCGTCGCGGACCATCGCGGTGCGGATGGTGATCGCGGTGTCCGCGTCGCCCGCGAAGTCGAGATAGCCGACCACGCCGCCGTAAGTGCCGCGTCGGGTCGGTTCCAGCTCCTCGATCAGTTCCATGGCACGGGGTTTCGGCGCACCGGACAGGGTGCCGGCCGGGAAACACGCTGCCACGGCGTCGAACGCGGTCTTGTCCGCCGCCAGTTCCCCGGTGACCGTGGACACGATGTGCATCACGTGGCTGTAGCGCTCGACACGGAAGAAGTCGACCACCCGGACCGTGCCCGGCTTGCAGACCCGGCCGAGGTCGTTGCGGCCGAGGTCGACCAGCATCAGGTGCTCCGCGCGCTCCTTCGCGTCCGCGAGCAGGTCCTTCTCCAGCAGCGCGTCCTCCTCCGGAT
>DATBCR010000425.1:0-5928 GCA_036270375.1 Pseudonocardiaceae bacterium
GGCGGCAAGGACTCCACCCTGCTGCTGCATCTCGCGGTCAAGGCGTTCTGGCCGGCTCCGGTGCCGTTTCCGTTGCTGCACGTGGACACCGGCCACAACTTCGACGAGGTGATCGAGTTCCGCGACCGGGTCGTGGCTCGCTACGGGCTGCGGCTGGAGGTCGCGCACGTGCAGGACTGGATCGACGACGGACGCCTCGCGGAGCGCCCGGACGGCACGCGCAACCCGCTGCAGACGGTGCCTTTGCTGGACACCATCAACGAGCACCGGTTCGACGCGGTGTTCGGCGGTGGCCGGCGGGATGAGGAGCGGGCGCGGGCGAAGGAGCGGATTTTCAGCCTGCGCAACGGTTTCGGGCAGTGGGAGCCGCGCCGGCAGCGGCCGGAGCTGTGGAACCTGTACAACGGCCGGCACCGCGCGGGTGAGCACGTGCGGGTGTTCCCGTTGTCCAACTGGACCGAACTGGACGTGTGGCGCTACATCCAGCGCGAACACGTGGAACTGCCGTCGATCTACTTCGCGCACCGGCGCGCGGTGTTCCGCCGGGACGGGATGTGGCTGACCGCCGGCCCGTGGGGTGGCGCACGGCCGGGTGAGGACGTGCGGGAGATGACCGTGCGCTACCGCACCGTCGGCGACGGCTCCTGCACGGGTGCCGTCGAGTCGGACGCCGCAACCGTCGCGGACGTGATCGCCGAGGTCGCCGCGAGCCGGCTGACCGAACGCGGCGCCACCCGGGCCGACGACCGCCTGTCCGAGGCAGCGATGGAAGACCGCAAACGGGAAGGCTACTTCTGATGGTCCAGCCCAGTGTGCACACCGATCTGTTGCGGCTGGCCACGGCCGGCAGCGTGGACGACGGCAAGTCCACCCTCGTCGGACGGCTGCTGTACGACACCAAGTCCGTGCTCGCCGACCAACTCGACGCCGTGCACCGGGCCAGCGCCGACCGCGGCCTGACCACCCCGGACCTGTCCCTGCTCGTGGACGGCCTGCGCTCGGAACGCGAACAGGGCATCACCATCGACGTGGCCTACCGCTACTTCGCGACGCCACACCGGTCGTTCGTGCTCGCCGACACGCCGGGACACGTGCAGTACACCCGCAACACGGTCACCGGCGCGTCCACCGCGCAGCTTGCCGTGCTGCTCGTCGACGCCCGCAAGGGATTGATCGAGCAGACCCGCCGGCACGCGGCCGTGCTCGCGCTGTTGGGCGTGCCCAAGCTGGTGCTCGCCGTCAACAAGATCGACCGGGTCGGCGACCAGGAGTCCACGTTCGCGTTGATAGCCAAGGAGTTAGTGGCGCACGCGAGCGCGCTCGGCTATGTGGAGAGCGACGTGCTGGCGATCCCAGTGTCCGCGCTGGTCGGCGACAACGTCGTCACACCGTCGGTGAACACCCCGTGGTGGTCCGGCCCGACCCTGTTGCACCACCTGGAAACCGTGCCGGTGGAACCGGATCCGCACGACGCGCCGTTCCGTTTCCCTGTGCAGTACGTGATCCGCCCGCGCACCGCGGAACATCCGGACTACCGCGGCTACGCGGGCCAGGTCGCGGCCGGCACGGTGGCCGAGGGCGACCAGGTCCTTGTGCTGCCGGCCGGACACCGCAGCACCGTCCGGCGCATCGACACCATGGACGGCCCGCTGGCGGAAGCCGGCGCCGGTCGTTCGGTCACCCTGCTGCTCGACGACGAGTTGGACATCGCCCGCGGCGACGTGATCGTGGCCGCCGCCGATCCGCCGGTGGTCACCGACGAGCTGGACGTCACACTGTGCTGGCTGTCCGACAAGCCGTTGCGGCCCGGCGCCCGGGTGCTGCTCAAGCACGGCACGCGGACCGTGCACGGCATCGTGACGTCGCTCAACTCCCGCTTCGACGAACAGAAACTATCCACTGTAGATGGTCCGGAGTCGTTGGCACTGAACGAGATCGGCCGGGTGTGGGTGCGCACATCGGAGCCGTTGCCCGCTGACGACTACACGACGAGCCGCCGTACCGGGTCGTTCCTCGTGATCGATCCGGCCGACGGCGCGACCCTGGCCGCCGGCCTGATCGGCGCGCCGCTGCCCGTGCTCGACCGCGAGACCGCCGAGGACCCCGTGCACGACCTGGTCTCGCCCGGCCCCTGACACCCACTCCCGAGAGGCACCCACTCCCGTGTACACCACCAAGCGCCGCGTCACGTTCGCCGCAGCCGTCGCGATCCCGGCCCTGGCACTGGCTTTCACACTCGGCGCCTGTTCGAGGGCGGCGACCCCGACCACGACGACGGCCAACCAGGGCCCGGCAAGCGAACTGCGGCTTGGCTACTTCCCGAACGTCACCCACGCGGCCGCGCTCATCGGGGTGGGCAAAGGCTTCTTCACCAAGGAACTGGGCAACACCAAGCTCACCACCCAGACGTTCAACGCTGGCCCGGACGAGGTCAGCGCGCTGCTCGGCGGCTCACTGGACGCCGCGTTCATCGGGTCCGGACCGGCCATCAACGGCTTCGCCAAGTCCAACGGCGCCGTCCGGCTGATCGCGGGCGCGACGTCCGGTGGCGCGCAACTGGTGGTGAAGCCGGACATCACGTCGGTCGCCGGTCTCAAGGGCAAGACCATCGCCACGCCGCAGCTGGGCAACACGCAGGACGTGGCGCTGAAGACATGGCTGGCCAAGAACAGTCTCACCGGCCAGGTCACCGTGACGAACCTGGCCAACGCGCAGGCGCTCCCCGAGTTCCAGAAGGGCGACATCCAGGGCGGCTGGCTGCCGGAGCCGTACTCGTCGCAGCTCGTGCTCACCGGTGGCGCCAAGGTGCTCGTCGACGAGAGCACGCTGTGGCCGGCCGGGCAGTTCCCGACCACCGTGCTGATCGTGCGGACAGCCTTCCTGCAGGCCCACCCGGCCACCGTGCAGGCGCTGATCAAGGGCGAGCTGGACGCGGTGAACTACGAGACGGCCGACAAGGCGGGTGCCGAGGCCGCGGTGAACGACCAGCTCAAGCAGCTCACCAGCAAGGCACTGGCGCAGCCGGTGCTGGACAGGGCGTTCGGCGAGATCCAGCTCACGCTCGACCCGCTGGCGACGGACTTCCCGGAACTGACCAAGGACCAGGTGACCGCGGGTGTGGCGAAGAAAGCGCCCAGCCTCACCGGTTTCGCGAATCTCGATGCCCTGAACACCGTGCTCAGGGCGGCGGGACGGCCAGCGGTAAGCGCGGCCAGCCTCGCCGGCAACTAAAGGGGAATGACATGACCGCAACGCTGCGGCTTCGGCCGTCGACACCGATCGTCGAGCCGGCGGTCCGGCTGACCGGCGTGCACAAGGTGTTCGGCCGGGGCGCCCGGACGGTCACCGCGCTCGCCGGGGTCGATCTGCGGGTCGACCCCGGTGAGTTCGTCTGCCTGCTCGGCGCGTCCGGGTGCGGCAAGACGACGCTGCTCAACCTGGTCGCCGGCCTCGACACGGCAAGTTCCGGCGAGGTGCTGCGCAACACGTCCCGGCCGGCCGTGATGTTCCAGGAGGCCGCGTTGATGCCGTGGCTGACCGCGACCCGCAACATCGAGCTGGCCCTGCGGCTCGCGGGTGTGCGGCGGACCGCCCGACGTCAGCGCACCGACGAGCTGTTGGACCTCGTTCGGCTGACCGGGGTCGGCGACAAGCGTCCGCACGAGCTGTCCGGCGGCATGCGCCAGCGGGTCGCGCTGGCTCGGGCGCTGGCCTGCACGACGGAGCCGGACGGCACGGCGGCGGCGTCCGAGCTGCCGTCGCTGTTGCTGATGGACGAACCGTTCTCGTCGCTGGACGCGATCACGCGGGACGTGCTGCAGGCGGAGCTGCTGCGGGTGTGGGAGGCGACGAAGACCGCTGTGCTGTTCGTCACGCACGATGTCCGCGAGGCTGTGCGGCTGGGCCAGCGGGTGGTACTGCTGTCCTCTCGGCCCGGCCGGGTGGTGCGGGAATGGCGGGTGGTCAACCCGTCCGCCGCGGCCGAGGCGGAGACCGTGCACGAGATCAACGGCCGGCTACGAGAGGTGATCAGCAGTCATGTCGCTGCCTGACGACAGCGCGCCACCGGCGACGGAAACCCCGCCGCCCGGTGGCGCGCCGGTCGCGGTCGCCGACTACGGCGCGGTGGGGGCCGGGCTGGACGCGCTGGAACTGCCGACGGCGAACAGCGCGCCGACCACGGCCGACCGGCTGCGCAGGATCACCCGTGCCGTGCTGCCCCCGGTGCTGGCGATCGTGCTGCTGATCGGGATCTGGCAGGCACTGTGGGCGGCCGCCTTCTGGCCGGAGTACAAACTGCCCGCGCCGCGCGCGGTCGGCGCGGAACTGCTCAACAACATCACGTCCGGCCAGGTGTTCGGGCAGCTGTGGGTGTCGGTGCACCGGGCCGTGTTCGGCTTTCTCATCGGCGTGGTGATCGCGACGCCGCTGGGACTGCTGCTGGCCAAGGTGCGCACCCTGCGCGCGGCCGTCGGCCCGATGCTGTCCGGGTTGCAGAGCCTGCCGTCGGTGGCGTGGGTGCCGGCCGCGATCCTGTGGTTCGGGATCACGCCGAGCGCCATCTACTTCGTCGTGCTGCTCGGCTCGGTGCCGTCCATCGCGAACGGGCTGATCTCCGGGATCGACCAGATACCACCGATTCTGCCGAAGGTCGGCAAGGTGCTCGGCGCGGGTCGGCTGGCCGGTGCGCGGCACATCTTGCTGCCGGCCGCGCTGCCCGGCTACCTCGCCGGGCTGAAACAGGGTTGGGCGTTCTCGTGGCGGTCGTTGATGGCGGCCGAGCTGATCGCGAATTCGCCGCAGCTCGGCCAAGGGCTCGGCCAGTACCTCGAGGACGGCCGGTCGCTCAACGACATGCCGACCGTGATGGCGGCGATCATTCTAATCCTGTTCGTCGGTATCGGCATCGACCTGTTGGTGTTCCGGCCGTTGGAGCGGTGGGTGCTGCACTCGCGTGGATTGACCGGGATGGCGTGATGACCAGCCGCCCGCCCCTGATCGCGGTTGCCCACGGCAGCCGCGATCCGCGCTCGGCGGCGACCGTGCACGAGCTGTCGGACCTGGTGCGGGCCGCCGGCGGTGACACCGACGTGCGGGTGGCGTTCCTGGACCTGTCCGCGCCCCGGCTGGCCGAGGTGCTGACCGCGACGCACGCGGAGGGCCACGACGAGGTGGTGGTCGTGCCGCTGCTGCTGGGTAGCGCCTACCACGCCCGGGTGGACATCCCGGGTGCGCTGGCCGGGGTGATCAGTCGGCACCCACGGCTGCGGATCCGGGTCGCGGATGTGCTCGGACCGGATCGGCGGCTGGAGTCGGTTGCGCTGCGCAGGCTCGCCGAGGCCGGCGCGGACCCCACCGATCCGGGGCTGGGCGTGGTGCTGGCCGGGGCCGGATCGTCCCAGGCATCGGCCAATGCCGCGGTGTGCGCACTTGCCGACGGCTGGGTCGGGCGGACCCGGTGGGTCGGCACGATGGCGGCGTTCGCGGCGGCGGCCGACCCGGACGTACCGGCCGCGATCGCCACACTGCGGAACTGCGGGGCACGCCGGATCGCGGTCGGATCGTGGTTCCTCGCGCCCGGCCTGCTGCCGGACCGCGTGCGGCACTCGGCACCGGAAGCGATCGTCGCCGAACCACTCGGCGCCGACCCCGCCGTGGCCAAGGTCATCCTGGCCAGGTACGACGCCGCACTGGCCTCAGCGTGCGGATCGGCCCGGCAAGCCTCCTGAGTGGACAGTGCCCGAGCTGAATTCCGGTTGCCTCGCCGTGCGCCACAGGCTAGGAAGGCGCCATGCTGCGCGGTGAGCGGGTCGGCCTGCGGGCCAGGCAGGACGAGGACATCCCGATTCTGGAGGACGAGCTGTACAACGACGTCGCGACCCGGTCGAGGGCGGACAGCAGGGCGTGGCGGCCGCTGTCCCCCGGCAC
>DATBCR010000426.1:0-8597 GCA_036270375.1 Pseudonocardiaceae bacterium
GCGGACGGTCGTGGCGGCCATGATGGATATCGTGCCAGCGGCACACGGCGGCTGTCGCCGCCCGTCCCGGTTGTAACACCAGCCCGATCCGCCCCGATCCATTTCACGCGAAGACCGTCGGTCCGACAGCTGGGAATGGGACAGCGGGGGAATGGGCATGGATCACAGCACCGACGGCATGACGTTGTCGATCGTCATGGTGACCTACAACGCGGCGAACGAACTGGCGCGCACCCTGACCGCGATCCGCGGGCCGGCCGCACCGCACGTCCCGCACGAGATCCTGGTCACCGACAACGGATCGACCGACGGCGCCGCGGAGGTGGCCGACGACATCCTCGGGTCGTCCTCGGTGAAGCGGCTCGGCCGCAACACCGGATTCGGCTACGCAGTCAACCGGACCGTCGAACGCGCCACCGGCGACTACCTGCTGCTGCTCAACCCGGACGCCTGCCCCGCGCCCGGCGCGATCGACGCGCTGCTGGCGCACCTGCTCGCGCACCCGGCGGACGGCATCGTGGGCGGCCGCGCCCTCACCCCCTCGGGTGATCTCGACCCGCGCAGCTGCTTCGGCCGGATCACCCCGTGGAGCCTGGCCACCTGGGCCACCGGGCTGTCCGTGCTCGGCCGGCACAGCCGGCTGCTGTCACCGGAGTCGCTCGGCGGCTGGCGGCGCGACAGCGTGCGGCACGTCGACGTGATCAGCGGCGGTTTCCTCATGGTGGCGCACCGGACCTGGAGCCAGCTCAACGGCTTCGACGAGGTGTACCGGATCTACGGCGAGGACCAGGACCTGTGCCTGCGCGCCGCGGCCGCCGGCCACCGGCCGTCGATCACGCCGAAAGCCGTTGTGGTGCACGCGGTCGGCGCGTCGTCGGACAACCGGGCGAACCGGGACGTGCTCGTCCTGACCGGCCGGGCCACCGTGATCCGGCTGCATCTGGGTCAATTGCGTGGCTACGGGCTGTTCGCGCTTCGGTTCGGCGTCGCGCTCCGATCCGCGGGCGAACGGCTGCTGCGCCGGCCGGGCCGGTGGACCGCGGTGTGGCGGCGCAGGGTCGAATGGGCCGGCGGCTGGCGGGCGGACACCCCGATGCCGGTGTTCACGACGTCTGGCGCCGGGGTGGGCGCCGGATGACCGTTCCCCTTGCCAGCGTGGTGATTCCGGCGCACGACGAGCGCTCGGTGATCGCGCGCTGCCTCCGCGCGCTCACCGACGGGTCACGGCCGGGCGAACTGGACGTGATCGTCGTCGCCAACGCCTGCCGGGACGACACGGCCGCCGTCGCGCGGGCCGAGGGGGCAAGGGTCGTGGAGACGCCGGTGGCCGGCAAGGCACACGCGCTCGGGCTCGGCGACCAGGAGTGCCGCACGTTCCCCCGGCTCTACCTGGACGCCGACATCGAACTGACCGCGGATGCCGTGCGCAGCATGGTGGACGCGTTGGACACCAACGGCGCGCTGGCGTGCGCCCCCCTGCCGAACTTCGACCTGACCGGAGCCGGGTGGCCGTCCCGGCGCTTCCACGTCGTGCTGGACCGCTTGCTGGGCGCGCGAACCGGGCTCGCGGGCACGGGCGCGTACATGCTCACCGAAGCGGCGCACGAGCGGGCGTTCCCGATCCCGGACGTCATCGCCGACGACAGCTGGGTGCATCGCACGTTCACCCCGGACGAGCGGGTGGTCGTGGCCGCGGCCCGGGTGTCGGTGCGGCTGCCGCGCACGGTGCCCGCGCTGATCCGCAGGCGGGCCAGGGTACGGCTGGGCAACCGACAGCTCGAACGGCTTGGCCGCCGGGCCATCGAGGCGCCGCTGCGGCCGGGCGCGCTGGTGGGCCTGGTGCGGCGGGGCAGGGTCGGCCCACTGGACGCGGCGTGCTTCCTGAGCATCCTGTTGGCCGAGCGGCTGGTGTCGCGGTGGCGTGACCTGCGCGGTACCGGCGACACGTGGTCGGCCGACCGGACCACCCGTTCTTGACGTCACAATGCGTAACTCCGGTGCGCTCTGCGCCGAAATAGCTGGTGACGGCCGTACCTCACGGAAGGGGTCGACGTGACCCGAGGACCGCACGTGCTGATCGTCGTGCAGAACCTGCCGGTGCCGCTGGACCGGCGGGTCTGGCTGGAGTGCCAGGCACTCACGGCGGCCGGCTACGAGGTGTCGGTGATCTGCCCCAAGGGACCCGGCGATCCCGGCTACCAACTGCTCGACGGCGTGCACCTGTACAAGTACGCACCGCCACGGCAGGCAGACGGATTCCTCGGCTACGCATGGGAATTCGTGTACTGCTGGCTGCGCACCGCGGTGCGCACGGTCGCCGTGCACCGCCGTCGCCCGTTCCAGGTGCTGCAGGCGTGCAACCCGCCGGACATCTACTGGTCGCTGGCGCTGCTGTGGCGGCTGGCCGGCGTGCGGTTTGTGTTCGACCACCACGACCTGAACCCCGAGGTCTACCGCTCCCGGTTCGGCGAACCACAGGGGATCGCCGGCAAACTTCAGCTCAAGGCCCTGTACTGGCTGGAGAAGCGGACGTTCCGCGCGGCGCACCGGGTGATCTCCACCAACGAGTCGTACCGGCGGATCGCGCTGCGGCGCGGCGGCGTGCCTCTTGAGCACACCACGGTGGTGCGGTCCGGGCCGGACACATCGGTGATGCGGCCGGCCGAACCGGTGCCGGCGTTACGTGCCGGCCGCGAGCATATGGTGGTGTACCTGGGGATCATGGGGCCGCAGGACGGCGTGGACGGTGTCCTGCGGGTGGCCGAGCACGTGGTACGGCGGCACCGGCGGGACGACGTGCGGTTCGCGCTGCTCGGCTTCGGCGACTGCCTCGAAGACCTGAAGAAGCAGGCCGCGACTCTCCACCTCGACGACTACGTGGAGTTCACCGGGCGGGTCGGGCCGGCGCAGATCGCCGAGTACCTGTCCACCGCGTCGGCCGGTCTGAGCCCGGACCCGATGAGCCCGCTCAACGACGTGTCGACCATGAACAAGACCATGGAGTACATGGCGTACGCGCTGCCCGTCGTCGCCTACCGGCTGGCCGAAACCGTGGTGTCCGGCGGTGACTGCGTCGTGTACGTCGAGCCGGGCGACGAGGCCGGCTTCGCGGACGCGCTGGTCACGCTGCTGGACGACGCCGACCGCAGGGCCGAACTGGGCGCCGAGGGCCGTCGGCGGGCGGTGCGGGAACTAGACTGGCGGCCGCAGGCGCAGGCGTACGTATCGGTCTTCGACGGACTTTTCGGGCTCCGCAGGGCAAACAACCAGCGGACCGCGGCCGACACGGCCGACGAACAGGTTGGGTGAGGTGGAGCGATGTTCGCGCGGCGGATCGCGGTGATCGGCACGGGCTACGTTGGGCTGACCACCGGCGCGTGCCTTGCGTCGCTCGGCCACCGGGTGGTGTGCGCCGACGTGGACTCCGCCAAGGTGGCACGGCTGTGCCGGGGTGCCGTCGACATCCTCGAACCTGGGCTGCCCGAGTTGGTCAGCGCCGGACTCGCGTCCGGCCGGCTGTCGTTCGTGCTCGGCGCGCGGACCGCGCTGACCGAGCTGGACGGCGGCGCCGAGGTAGTGTTCCTGTGCGTGCCCACCCCGATGGGTGTCGGCGGCATGGCGGATCTCGGTGCCGTGGAGTCCGTCGTCGACGAGGTACGGGACCTGTTGAGCCCCAACAGTGTCGTGGTGAACAAGTCGACCGTGCCGGTCGGCACGGCGGAGCGGACGGCCGAGCTGATCGACCGGCCGGACGTCGCCGTCGTGAGCAACCCGGAGTTCCTCCGCGAGGGCGCCGCGGTGCACGACTTCCTCAACCCGGACCGGATCGTGGTCGGCTCGGTGTCCCAGGACGCCGCCGAGCGGGTCGCGTCGCTGTACGCGAAACTCGGCGCGCCGACCGTGCTGACGGACGCGGCCAGCGCCGAACTGGTCAAATACGCGGCGAACTGCTTCCTCGCGATGAAGCTTTCCTACATCAACGCCGTGTCCGAGCTGTGCGAACGGCTGGGCGCCGACATCTCGGACGTTACGGAAGGTATGGGCTACGACCGCCGGATCGGCCAGTCGTCCATGTCGCCGGGGCCGGGCTGGGGCGGATCGTGCCTGCCCAAGGACACCCAGGCGATGCTGCAGGTCGCGGACGCGGCGGACTTCGAGTTCCGGCTGCTGCGCGCCACCATCGACACCAACACGCGGCAGCGGCAGCGGATGGTGGACAAGGTCCGGCTCGCGGTCACCGGCCAGCGCACCGGTTCGTTGTCGCACACCAGAATCGGAGTGCTCGGGCTGACGTTCAAGGCCGGCACCGACGACCTGCGGGACTCCCCCGCGCTCGCGGTCTCGGCGTTGCTGCGGCAGGCAGGCGCCGACCTGGTCGGCTACGACCCGGCCATCCCGGACGGCGGCGACCGCCCGGAACTGGACGGCCTCACGATCGTCGACGACCCGTATCTGGCCGCCAAGGGTGTGGACGTCCTGGTGGTGCTGACGGAATGGCCCGAGTTCCGCACCCTCGACTGGCCGAAGCTGGCCGGCGAGGTGCGCCGGCCGATCGTGGTCGACCTGCGCAATCTGCTCGACCCGGATGTGCTGCGGCGGGCCGGTTTCGCGTGGACCGGTCTCGGGCGGCGCGGCTGACATTCCGACCGCGTTGTTGAATTCCGTCGGGGTCGTGCGAGACTTTGCGCGCCTGAATTGACCGTACGGAAGGAATCACGTGGCAGCGTCGGACGTATTCGTGATCGCCGGAGCGGGCCTGGCCGGCGCGAAGGCCGCGGAAGCACTGCGGGAACAGGGTTTCGACGGCCGGATCGTGCTGATCGGCGCCGAGTCGCACCTGCCGTACGACCGGCCGCCGCTGTCCAAGGACTATCTGGCCGGCAAGGCGGAACGCGGCAGCATCGACGTGCACGACGCCGACTGGTACGCGAACCAGCGGATCGAACTGCGGTTGAGTACCGAGGTCACCGCGATCGACCGAGCGGCACACCAGGTCGAACTGGCCGACGGCAGCTTTCTGGGCTACACGAAACTGCTGCTGGCAACGGGTTCCAGCCCCAGGCGATTGCCGATCACCGGTGCCGACGCGGCGCACTATCTACGCACCGTGGACGATTCGCAGCGGATCCGGCAGCTGTTGACCGCCGGCAACCGGCTGGTGATCATCGGCGCCGGGTGGATCGGCTTGGAGGTCGCGGCCGCGGCACGACAGGCCGGCGCCGAGGTGACCGTGGTGGAGTTCGCCGAGTTGCCGCTGCTGCGGGTACTCGGACCAGAGCTGGCCACGGTATTCGCCGACCTGCACCGGGAACACGACGTGGACTTCCGGTTCGGCACCACGGTGGCGGAAATCCAGACGTCCGCCGAAGGCCAGGTGACCGGCGTCCGACTGTCCGACGACACGGTGATCGATGCGGACGCGGTGGTGGTCGGCGTCGGCGCCAGCCCGAACACCGCGCTCGCGGAGGCAGCCGGGCTGGACGTGGACAACGGTGTGGTGGTGGACGCCGCGCTGCGCACAAGCGACCCGGACATCTTCGCGGTCGGCGACATCGCCAACGCCGAACACCCGACCGTCGGCCAGCGAATCCGAGTGGAGCACTGGGCGAACGCCCTCAACCAGCCAGCCACCGCCGCAGCCGCGATGCTCGGGAGCGAAGCGGTGTACGACGAGTTGCCGTACTTCTACACGGATCAGTACGACCTCGGCATGGAGTACGTCGGCTATGTGGAGCCGGAGGGCTACGACCAGGTCGTGTTCCGGGGGGACGTGGCCGCGCGCGAGTTCATCGCGTTCTGGTTGGCGGACAACAGGATCCTGGCCGGCATGAACGTGAACGTGTGGGATGTGGTCGACCCGATCAAGGCCCTGATCCGCGCAGGCGACCCAATCGACCCGACCCGCCTCGCCGACCCGGACGTTCCCCTGGACGACTTGTAGTGCCGTTCGCCGGGAACCAGGCCGGCCGTCGAGCCGTTTCATGTGAGGAACGGGCGTACGCGAGGCTGGCGGCCGCCTGACCAGGGCGAATCACACTATCGGGCGAACATGAGGCCAAACCAGGCGTTTCCCGGAACCAAATCGATTTTGATTTCGTTGCCGTAAAAAGGAGGAAGCGGCGGGGCGGGGGAACGGGCAGAGGCCCGCGGCTGGGTGACGCGTGCGCACATGTAGGAAGGAACGCGGTGGTGGCCTGCTGGCCCGCATGACGCCCCGCTGGCCGGACCTGGTCGCCGTGCCGCCGCCGTCGAAGCCCGCGCGAACATGACCGCCCCCGCGAACATGACCGTGGCGGTGGGTGCACGTGGCCGTGGCGGTGGGCCGCTGGCTCCGCTTGGGTGGTGGGCCGCTGGCTCCCGCTTGGTGGTGGGCTGTTGGCTCCCGCTTTGGCTCCCGCTTGGTGGTAGGCCGCTGGCTCCCGCTTGCTGGGTGGCTGGCCCGCCTCCGGTTGTCGGGCAACGGATCCCGGCCGATGTGCCGAACATGCACGCGTGGGGACGCGGTCGACCCGATCAAGGCCCAGATGTGGGCGTGCAAGGCGCCTGATCCCGGCCGGCCACCCGATCGACCTTGACCGCCTCGCCGACACACCCCGACCGCCTCGCCGACCATGCCACCCTCGCAGCCCCAGCCGACCCAAATGCGCGGCTGTTCCGCCCCGCGCTTCCCCGCCCCGGCCGACCCAGATGCGCGGTTGTTCCGCCCCCGCCGCTTCCCCGCCTCCGGCCGACCCGCTTGCGCGGTTGTTCGGCCCCGCCGCTTCCCCGCCTCCGGCCGACCCGCTTGCGCGGTTGTTCCGCCCCCGCCGCTTCCCCGCCCCCGGCCGACCCGCATGCCCCGCTGATCCGCCCCGGCCCCGCATGCCCCGCTAGTCCCACCCCCCGCTGGAGGCCGTGGCGCTAGGCCGTGGCGCCGGCGGGGAGTCGAGCGCCGTTGCGGCGCGCGGGAACCGAGTTGGTGGTTCGACCGTCTGAGTGACATGGCGATCGACGACCTACCCGGACCTGTCGTCAACTTCCTCAACGTGATCGGCGTGCCATGGCCGTACATCGACGAGGACATGGTGACGCAGTTCGCGACGCTGACTCGAGATTTCGGCACGGCGGTCCAGACCACGCATGACGACGCGACGCAGGCGGTGGCCGCGATCGCGAAGGCGCACCAGAGCGCGTCGACGCAGCGGATGCAGTCGGGCTGGGGGCAGATGTCCGAGCAGCACGTCAGCGAAATCGTCACCGGGTGCCAGGTGCTCGCGGACGCGCTGGACGTGGCGGCCGGCTACATCGTCGCCCAGAAGGTGGAGGCGATCGCCACCTTGGTCGGGATGGCCGCGGCGTTCGTTGCCGATCAGGCCGCGTCGGTGGCCACGCTCGGGATTGCTGAGGCGGCTTTGCCCGCGATCATCGAGGGTGCGCGGATGTTGGTGAAGTCCCTGGTGATGGACCTGCAGCAGTACATCATCGGCAAGGTGATCGAGGCGGCGGCGAAACCGTTGTTCGCCAAGGTGGAAGCCGCGATGTCGGGCCTTGACTGGTCCAAATCGGGTGCGGCACCGGCGGCGTCGAGCGGTTTCTCGGTCGACGCGGCCGCGGTGCGTACGCAGATCTCTGCGCTGCGCACGCACGCGCAGACCATGCGGGCCCACGGCGCCACTTTCCAACAGGGCGTGCGGGGGCTGAACTTCTGATGGCGGACGGGGAACTGGGCGCGGTGTTCAAGGGGCTGGCCGCGGACGCGGACCAGGCCGGCGGGAACATCGCCGAGTCGATCGCGAAAGTCGGTGAGCAGACGGCCGACAAGGAGGAGACCGCCCTCACCGAGACGTTGGACACCGAGGCGAAGAATGCGGAGAACCTCTCGTCGATCTCGCCGAAGGAGCCTGCGGGTGACGTCCCGGCCGGGACCGCGCCGGCCGCCGCCGACAGCAGCAAAGTCTCCAATGTGCTCAACCCCGGCGAGGAAGCACCGAAGATCCAGCTGGACGAGAGCGGCAACCCCCGGCTGCTCAACGCCGATCAGGCGACCATGGATCCCAACAAGTTCACCGGTTACGCGTTGAATCCGGATCACCCGGTCGGCGGCAACAAGGCGCGGGTCTTCGCGTCCGCCACGGGCTTCACCAAGGACAACGCGCAGGAACTGATGGACCAGATCCAGAAGGGTGTCACGGAGAATGTGCCGGTCGCCGGCAAGGTCGACCAATGGGGTGAACGGTTCACGGTGGAGATCCCGGTCACCGGCCCGACCGGCGCTGGTACGGTCACCACCGGCTGGATCTACAAGCCCGGTGAGACGACACCGAGCCTGACGACACTGCTGATGAAGGGCAAGAAGAAGTGACCTACCAGCAGTTCGATCTGGTGAAACTGGTCCACGGCGTGCCGGCGGACGGCATTCCCGCCGGCACCGTCGCCGTGATCGTGGAAATCTACGACCAGCCGGAACCCCACTACGAGGTCGAAGTCACTACCGACGATGACACCCTCTACACGGTGGGCGTGACGCCGGCCGAGATCGAACCGGCGTCCGCACCCTAGTTCGTTCCAGAACCTACTAATTCCGTTCAGGTGGCTGGCTAATTCCATTCAGAGGGCGG
>DATBCR010000427.1:0-4476 GCA_036270375.1 Pseudonocardiaceae bacterium
GCGTCGGCACCCGCGTCGACGAGTCGGCGGGCGTGCTCGACCGCGAGGAACGTGGCATGATCCTGGACCGCCAGCACAGCGGCGACATCGGTGCGCGTACGGGTGCGGGACAGGAGAACGTCGTTCAGTCGCGCGCGTTCCTCCAACGACAGCTTGAGGAACTCCGACGCATAACCGGGGAACATCATGCTGCTGACACCGCACCCGAGCAGATAGTCGACGACACGGCCGAAGGCGGTGAGGTCGATGTGTCCGTCCTCGCCGAACGGAACTTCGACCACAGGGGACACACCTCGGATCAGGCCTGCCGCCGTCGCCGTCGGCGACCGACCGCTCGCCATCGTCGCTGACACTCTCACTTCCCTCGCTCGTTGGTGTCGTCGCGACTTGGCCGAGCGTCGTCCGGTCGCCGTCGCGACCTACGTCATATTCCAGCATGCTGTGTTTATTTTCAAGAGTCTGTAGCTGCGCTCGGGGAAGACCGTCCACGCGGTCGGGCCGTGCCTTCTGGTCCGGCGGTCTCGGTCTGGCGATGCCGATCGGACTCGAGGAGGGCCTGACGGCGGGCCCGACCGGCACCTACACGGCGGCAGACGCGATCTCGTTCACCGCCGGCTGCTGAGTCGCGTGCGCTGGTGTTGTGATGGCGCGGGTCGGGCCGTCGGGGTCAGGTTGCTTCGTGGTAGGTGATGGTGAAGTTTCGACCGCGGTTCGACAGCCTCGACACGTGCGCCAGCGGTTGGCCGTTCGAGCCCGTCATGACAGGTTCGGCCAGGTCCCACAGAGTGGTGTTGCCGAACGCGCCGCGGGTGCCGCCCCGGCTGGTGACCGAGGAGTTGGAGAAGGTCACCGGGCTGAACCTGGACAGGAAGGAGCCGTTGTCGGCCTCAAGGATCGCCTCGGCCGTGGCGTTCCGGCAGGTGTGTCCGGACGGACAATGCTCCCGCACGGTGAAGCTTGCCGGTGCGAAGTTCTTGTCGGTGATACTCAGGCGGTACATGTCGGTGCTGGAGTTGTAGAAGACCGACAGAGCGAGATGGTCGCCCGGAATCGCATTGCGCACATAGTGCACGCCGTCGGGGAACATCTCCCACCAGACCTGGTAGACGGGCACGGCAACGCCATTGACAGGTATACAGTTGGTCGACAGTCCGACCTGCTCGACCGTGCCGTTGCCGTAGCCGTCGAGTCCCACCCAGAATGACGCCTTCGACTCAGGGTGTGTACACGTCACCGCAGGCACGATGAAGTTGCTTGCCACGAAGCGAAACTGCACATGCGGGTGGGCGACATCGACATATCCCGTCCAGACCTGTCGGCCGGAGGCCGCCGTCGGGCTCTCCCACGACGGGGATGCCACGACATTATTATGGGTGTCCGCCGCCGCGGGCACGCCGCTCCCGAAAGCACTCGGCGCCAGGGCAATGGCAGCCACCAGAGTCGAGGCAGCGGCTATCAGCGCTCTGCCTATCACAAGGAGTCCCTTCTATAGGGGATGGATGTCCCGATCCACACCGTGGCCCAGGTCCGTACCAGGACCCGGGCCACCTGCGGACTCAACTGCAGGAGACCGAGGTGAGGTTGTGGATGTACACCCAACCCGAGACGTTGTTGTGCCGGTCGACGCCGGGGTAGCCACGTCTTGCCACCGGCTTGAACGGGCGTGGGGTCGCTGCTGACGAACAGTTGGCCGTCCTGGCCGTGGCCGGCGATGCTGCTGCCGTTGGGTGTTTCGCGGATGGGGACATTGTTCATGGTGAAGTGGAAGCACTCCGGTGCGGGTGGTGCGGCGTTGGCGACGGCCGGGCCGGCGATGCCCAGACCCACCACACCGAGGGCAACCGCGACCACGATGGTTCGCGCAGTCTGCCACGGCAAAGTCATTGTTGCTCTCTCCGTTCGATCAAGGATTCAACGAACAATGGACAACGCGATCGGTCCGGAGACGTCAGCTACAGGAGACCGGCGTCAAGTTGTGGATGTACACCCAACCGGATACGGCGTTGTGCTCGTCGATCCCGCGTACCCACGTCTTGCCGCCCTGGGTGGCGATGGTGGGTGGGTCGCTGACGAACAGTTGGCGGTCCTGGCCGCGGCCGACGATGGGGCCACCGGGTGTTTCGCGGATGGGAACGTTGTTTTCGTTGAAGTGGAAACACGCCTCCTGCGGGACCGGCGCGGCACTGGCTGCCGGGACAGCGGGTCCCTCGATGGTCGCGGCCGCGACCGGTAGCGTGGCCATGGCCAGGAAACTACCCGCGATGGCGAACACCGCCGTGGGGCGTAGGAGTCGCGCTGAACCGCTCATGAACATCTGTATCTCCCTGTCGGAAAGGCGAGCGCCGTTGTCACCCTGCAATGTCGGGTGGAGTGCTGGCGCGATCTCTCCTTGATCGGTTTGTTCCGGTCGGGCGTTCGCGGCGATTCTGGCCCGTTGCAACTACGTTTCGACTACGTTGGGGACACGTGAGGCTGGGGGTTTTGGGACCGTTGTCGGTCCTGGACGATGCCGGCACCGTGCTACCGGTGACGGCGGGCAAGCAGCGGGTGCTGTTGGCGGCGTTGGCTGTGCGGGCGAACCGGATCGTGCCGGTCGACGAACTGGTGGACCTGGTCTGGGACGGAGTGCCGCCACGCGGGGCGGTGCGCGCGTTACGGGTGTACGTCGTGCGGCTGCGGCACGCGCTGGGCGCCGAGGTGGCGGCGCGGATCATCACCCACGACCCCGGCTATTCATTGCAGGCCGACCAGAACGAGGTGGACGTGCTCCGGTTCGCGCACCTATGCCAAGAGAGCGGCGAAGCGGCACGGGTCGGCACGTGGCAACGGGCCGCCGGCCTGTTGGCGGATGCTCTTTCGCTGTGGCGGGGCGTGCCACTTGTCGACGTACCCTCGGAAACCTTGCGCGAACGTGAACTGCCGCGCCTGACGCGGTTGCACGAGCACGCGGTCGAGCGACGTATCGACACCGAGCTACACCTCGGCCACCACGAGCACGTCGTCGCCGAGTTGCGCGACCTGATCACCCGGTATCCGCTGCGCGAGCACGTGTACGCACAACTGATGCTCGCCCTGGCCGGCTTGGGCAACCAGGCGGAAGCCCTGAACGTCTACCAGCACGCCCGCCGGACGCTGGTCGACCAACTCGGCGTCGAACCGGGGCCCGAGCTTCGCCGGTGCCAAGACCGCATCCTGGCCAGCGATCCCACGCTGAGCGCACCGGAGCGGCCATCCGAGGCGGTGCCGCGGATGCTGCCGGCGGCCGTCGCCGACTTCACCGGTCGTGACGACGAACTTAAGGAGCTGTCGGAACTGTTGACAGCAGGGGAATCCACCGGTGTCGCCGTCGTCTCGGCGATCGGTGGCACCGCTGGAGTCGGCAAGACCGCGTTGGCCATCCGCTGGGCCCACCAGCACGCGGACCGATTCCCCGACGGCCAGCTCTATGTGAACCTGCGCGGCTACGATCCCGACCAGCCGATGTCGGCCGCGGACGCGCTGGCCCACCTGCTGCGCGCGTTGGGGTTGCCGGAGCAGGAGATCCCGGCCGACGTGGACGAACGCGCCGCCCGCTACCGGAGCCTGCTGGCCGGTCGTCGGACGCTGATCGTCGCGGACAACGCGGGTGCCGTGCCGCAGGTTCGGCCGCTGCTACCCGGTGCGCCAACCGCGGTGCTGCTGGTGACCAGCCGGGACTCCCTGGCCGGCCTGGTGGCACGGGACGGCGCCCGGCGGGTGGACCTGGACGTGCTGGCGTTGGCGGATGCGGTCGGTCTGCTGCGGGGATTGATCGGCGCGCGGGTGGCCGGTGATCCCCATGCCGCCGCGGCGCTGGCGGACCAGTGCGCGCGGCTGCCGCTGGCGCTGCGTGTCGCGGCCGAACGTGCCATCAGCCGGCCCACGACACCGCTGGCCGACCTGGTCCGGGAACTGGCCGACCAGCAACGGCGGTTGGACGTACTGGACGTGGGCGGCGACCCGCGGACCGCGGTGCGCGCCGTGCTGTCGTGGTCCTACCGACACCTCGCACTGCCGGCCGCTGGTGCGTTCCGCATGGTCAGCCTGCATCCGGGGACCGAGTTGGACGTACACGCGGCTGCCGCGCTCATCGGCACCGACATTCCCCGAGCCGATGCACTGCTGGCCAAACTGGCGCGGGCATATCTGGTCCAGCCCGTGGGCGCCGACCGCTACACCATGCATGATCTGCTCCGTGCGTACGGCCGGGAACTGGCGGCCGACCACGACGATGAGCCAATCCGACGCTCGGCACTGACCGGCGTCCTCGACCATTACGCCAACGCCGCGGCCACGGCGGTGGACACAGTGCACCCCGCCGAACAGGACCACCGGCCCACGATGCCGCCGTCGCCGGTACCCACAGCGCCGGTGTTCGGCACGCCCGCCAAGGCCCTGGCGTGGCTGGACGCCGAGCGGGCCAACCTCGTCGCTCTCGCCATGCACGCTGCCGCGCAC
>DATBCR010000428.1:0-5656 GCA_036270375.1 Pseudonocardiaceae bacterium
CATGTCAGCATTCTCACCCATCTGGCGAACCTGTTGCGTGCCAAGGGAAGCGGCCAGTTGATCGTCTTCTCATCGGTCGCGGGCATGCGGGTACGCAGGGCCAACTACGTCTACGGCTCCGCCAAGGCCGGGTTGGACGGGTTCGCCAGCGGGCTGGCCGATGCGCTGGCCGGCAGTGGCGTGCGGTTGCTGCTGGTCCGGCCCGGTTTCGTGGTCGGGCGGATGACGGCGGGTATGTCGCCGGCACCGTTTTCCAGCACGCCCGACCAGGTTGCCGACGCCACCGTCGCGGCGTTGCGGCGTGGTCGTGGTGAGGTGTGGGTGCCGGGCGTGCTGCGGCCGATCTTCGCCGTGATGCGGGTGCTGCCGCGCGCGGTCTGGCGCCGCCTCCCTCGCTGAGTCACACCACCAACTGGACGGCGAGGACGACGATCAGCGCACTGGCCGCGAGCGTGGTGCCCAACCGGCCGCGCGGGGTGTTGACGACCCGGCCGAGCAGACTGCCGCCGCACGCGAGCAGGAGTTGCCAACTCGCGGAGGCGACGAAAGCGGCGAACACGAACACCGCACCCGACACCGGCCCGAACGCGCCGGACGCCTGCCGCCCGAGCACCAGCGCACCGAAGTAGACGACGGTGGCCGGATTCAACGCGGTCAGCCCGATCAGCATCAGATAGGCCCGAACCGGCGTGACCGTCCGGTCCGACGACGGCTCGACCGGCATTCGGTGGCGCCGCACGGCAAGTACGGCATTGCGCACCGCCAGCCCGATCAGCACGACGGCGGCGACCCACCGCGTCGGGGTGGCGACCGGCTGGATCGCCCGGCCGATCGCACCACCGCCGAGCACCGCGACGAGCGCGTAGCCACCGTCCACAGTGGCCACTCCAAGCGCGGCGGCGACCGCGACCCGCAACGGCGCCCGCGCCGCCAGCCCGATCAGCAGCGCGCCGATGGCACCCACCGGAATCGCGACCCCGTACCCGGCCAGCAGGCCGGCGACCAGCGCCCGGCTCACCATCGGGCAGGCGGCACCGAACCGGTTGGCCGGGCGGTCCGCTGTCGACAGGAACCGCCCGCCAGGTGAAATCGGCGCGAGCGCAGCGTTCCGGTCGATGCCATGCCGACATCCTGACAACCGATTTCCCCACCAGCAACGGATTTTGCCGCACGACACAGCGGTGCACACGGCGGGCACCGAACCGGATGACCAGCTGCCGACAAGAACGCTCGCAACGGACTTCGCCGCACCGCACAGCGATGCGCACCGCGGGCACCGAACCGGATGGCCGGCTGCCAACAAGAACGCTCGCAACGAACTTTGCCGCACCGCACAGCGATGCGCACCGCAGACACCGAACCAGATGGCCGACTGCCGACAAGAACGTTCGCCGAGCGGAATCGGCGTGCGTGTGGCGTTCTGGGCGCTGGCAACGGATTTGTTCCGAACAGAGCACTTCGCCCCCGCCTCGGGGTGGCCGGCGGCGGAGGCGAAGCATCTCCGCCCTCGACGGGAGGGCTGGTCGAGGGAAGTTGTTCGGCTGCCTTCCTATCTTTGCCAGGGGGCCTGCGGTTTTCAATTGGTTCTGGCCGAAAGTTTCATGCGAGTCGCCACCGCCGCTACCCGGGTGGCCGGGCGGATGCGGTCAGTGATGAGGTGTCAGGGTGCATCCATCGACGATCGGGCAGGTCTGGCACCAGGTGATCAGCGTCCAGCCGACCCCCTCGGCCGCCGTTGTCGTCGGCGCGGCGTTGGTCGCGCTGCTCACGGTGCTGGTCAGGGACGTCTGGCTGGTCGCCCGCAACGTGGTGACCATCGCGCACGAGGGTGGCCACGCGCTCGTCGCGTTGCTGGCCGGGCGGCGCCTGACCGGCGTACGGCTGCACTCGGACACCTCCGGCGTGACGCTGTCCCGAGGCCGCCCGACCGGGCCGGGCATGGTCGCGACCACGCTCGCCGGCTACCTGGCGCCGTCGCTGCTCGGTCTCGGCTGTGCCGCCCTGCTCGCGTCCGGGCACATCACCGCGCTGCTCTGGCTGACCGTGCTGGTGCTCGTCGCGATGCTTGTCGTGGTGCGCAACGCTTATGGCGTTGTGTCCATTGTGGTCACGGCGGCCGCTGTGTTCGTCATCTCCTGGTTCTCGTCGGCGCAGGTGCAGGGCGCGTTCGCCTACGCGTTCGCGTGGTTCCTGATCATCGCGGGGATTCGGCCGGTGCTGGAACTGCAGCGCGCCCGACGCCGGGGCATCGCACGGGACTCCGACGCGGACCAACTCGCGCGGCTGACCGGTGTGCCCGGGCTGCTGTGGGTGCTGGTGTTCGGCGCGGTCGGGCTGGCCGTGCTCGCGCTGGCGGCGCACTGGCTGGTGCCGTTCGGCTCGCTTACCAGTTCGTTCGCTCGTCGTTCGGGATGACCGCGACCACCGGCCACTCGGCCGGCTGACCGGGCGGCACCAACGGCGGGTCGACGATCGGGACCACCACCGCCGCCGTCGTTTCCACTGGCACGGAACGGAATCCGACCACCGCGGCCGCGATGCCGACCACCGCCGCGATCACAAGCACCCAGAAGCCGATACCGATGTTCGCCGACAGCGGTCCGATGATGCCGGAGATGCCAAGCGCCCGCCACGCCGCCTCGAACAAGCCGAGCGCCACCACCAACCCGGCCAGGAACGACGCCGTCGCCACGCCGAGCACCCGCGCCAGGCGGTCGCCGGATCGCCGGTGTGCCCGCAGCCGCAACACGATCACGACCGCCAGCAGCAGTGCGACGAGCAACAGCGGGTAGCCCATCGGCACCGGTGCCGGCTCGGCCTGCGTCGGCAGCCCCGGTGCTTCCTGCACGGCGTCCAGCTGCCACGCGTCCATGCTCAACACGTCGTCGACGTTCGTGAACGACGGGCCCAACGCCACCGACGCCCGGAACAACGGCGTGATCGAACCGACGACCACCAACACCAGCGTGAGCACGAACATGCTTGTGGCGAAGGCATTGCCGGGCACGCCGGCCCGTAGCGGCTCGACGTCCGGTTCGGCGTCATCGGACGGATGCCCGTCCGGTGGATACACCTCGGCCCACTGGCCGGTCACGGATCCCGCGATGCCGGCGTCCCCAGGGGTGGACGGCTGCTCGGGCGGGCCAGTCGGTGGCAGAGGGCCGGTCACGTCAGCCATCGTGGCACAGCCCGCGCCGTTCCGGTCGGTCAGCCCGCGCCGTTCCGGTCGTCGTACCGGCCGGCCCGGCCGTCCGCCGGCAGCACGACCTGGGTGCACCGACTGGCCGCGAGCACCACGCCGTCCGTGTCGAACAGTTCGGCGGAACAGAACACCACGCGTCGGGTGCGGCGGACCACCTCGCCGACCGCGCGCAGCGTGCCTGGCCGGCATGACCGAAGGAACTCCACCCGCAGGTCCGCTGTGAGGAACGCCTCGTCCCGCTCAAGCACGGTCCAGCACGCGCCGCCCATCGCCGAGTCGAGCAGTGTGCCGACCATGCCGCCGTGCACGATATGTCCACCGGCGCTTGGGAAGCAGTACTCGACCGGCGCGTCCCACTCGACCGTTGTGCTGCCTCGGGTCAGCTCGGTCCGCCGGTAGCCGAGGGTGTGCCAGATGTGCGGGCCGGACCGGCGCAGGTCGTCCCAGCGCTCGATGTCCAGCAGCCGCTGTCGCTGCGACGGATCGTCCGGCTCAGTCATGCGCTGTCCGGACCATCTCCCGCAAGCGCTTGCGGTCGAGTTTGCCGACGCTGGTCAGCGGCACCTGTTCGACGAGCCGGATCTCGCGCGGATACTTGTTGGCCGCCAAGCGTTCCTTGGCATGTCTGCGCAGGTCGTCGACGGTCGCTGTGGAACCTGGCCGCAGCGACACGAACGCGACGACCTCCTCACCCAGTCGCGCGTCCGGCCGTCCGACGACGGCCGCCATGTTGACTGCGGGGTGCGCGAGCAGTGCGTCCTCGACGTCCCTCGGGTAGATGTTGAAACCGCCTCGGATGATCAGGTCCTTCTTGCGGTCGACCACATACAGGTAGCCGTCCGCGTCCTGGTGGCCGATGTCGCCGGTGTGCAGCCAGCCGTCCACGAGCGCCACCGCGGTTGCGTCCGGGGCGTGCCAGTAGCCGGACATGATGCCAGGCGACAGCGCGCAGATCTCGCCGTCGACACCCGGCGGGACCTCCTTGTCGAACTCGTCCAGAATCGTCACCTCGCAGCCCGGGATGGGCAGCCCGACGCTGCCCTTTCGCCGCTGCCCGAACGGGTTCGTCGAGATGACGGACGCCGACTCCGTGCAGCCGTAGCCCTCGTAGACCGTCGCGCTCGGCACCTTCGCCTCGAACTCGTCGCGCACGTCCGCGGACAGCGGCGCGGCGCCGGAGGACACCGCGACGAGCGCGGAAAGGTCCGTCTCGGCGAGTGGCTGGGTGAGCAGCATCTGGATCATCGACGGCACCAGGGTGGTCCGCTCGACCCGGTGCGCCGCGGCCAGTTCGACCCAGCCGGCCGGGTCGAACCAGCGCATCAGGATGGTCTTGTGCTGTTCGGTCTGGTGCGCGCCGACGCAGGTGACCAGCAGCCCGTACGCGTGCGCGAGCGGCAGCGGGACAAGCGTGCTGCGCAGGTTGTTGCCGGCGACGGACACCTCGTGCGCGGCCGAACCGCACCAGAACAGGTTGGCGTGCGTCAGCGGCACGCCCTTGGACCGGCCGGTGGTGCCGCCGGTGTAGAGCAGCGCGGCCAGGTCCGAATCGTCCCGGTCGACGATCCCGCCCGGCTCGGCCGAAGACAGCTCCGCGTGGTCGAACACCGGCACCGGGAGGTTCGCACCGGCTGCCGCACCGGCCACCACCACGAAGCGAACCGTTGGGGCGCCTGGCAAAGCGGCGTGCACCTTCGGCAGGAACTCGGCCGTCGTGACGACCGCGACCGCACCGGAGTCGGCCAGCGCCGACCGCAACTCCTTCTCACTGACGAGGAAGATCAGCGGCGTGATCACCGCGCCGATCCGCCACAGCGCGTTGTAGGTGATCATCACCTCCGGACAGTTGGCCATCAGCACGACCACCCGGTCGCCCGGCCGCACACCCTGCTCGGTCAGGCCGGTCGCGAACCGGGACGCGCGGTCGGCCATCGCGCCGGTGGACCACCACGTGCCCTCGAACAGCAGCGAGTCGTAGTCGCCGACCGTCGCCAGGTGGTGTTCCGCCTGCCGTGCCACGTTGTGCTCGCCCATGCCAGCCCTCATTCCGCGCCGAAGGAGTTCCGCACACCGACTGGTCGGTATGTCGGCACCCTACGTTTCGCCGGCCGAGGCATCAAGCGTCAGCACGGCATCAGCACACGATTGGCACTGCGCTGAGGTCACCCGGTCGGGACAACGCCGAGGCGGTAGGCGAGGCCGCGCAGTTCCCTGCCGCCGGCGTCACGGCGAGCGGTACCAAGTAGGTCAGCGACGGTCTCTCGCACGAACACGTTGTTCCGCACTTGTTGCGGAGCAAGCTTCTCGGCCCGCAGGAGCGCGGACAATCCACGTTCACGAGTCTGTCGGTCGGCGATCAAGCCGCGTCCGTAGTCGATCCAGAACGCGGACTGACGAGACCTGGACACCCGGTCCGGACGCACCGCCGACGCCAGTTCGGTGATCTTCGCACCG
>DATBCR010000429.1:0-2614 GCA_036270375.1 Pseudonocardiaceae bacterium
CCCTTGCGCAGGTTGTCCCCGCACACGAAGAAGTCCAGCGTGTTCGGGAAGTCCAGCGCCTGCCGGAACCGGCCGACGTAGGTAGGGTCGCCGCCGACCGCTTCCACCGGAGTGGGGAAGCGGCCCTCGGTCGGGTCGTCCACGAGCCGCACGGTCGGGTGGTCGACGAACATGCGGTGCGCGTCGGCCACCGTGACCGGCCGGGCGAACGTGGCGTGCACGGCGACCGAATGCGTTGTCACGACCGGCACCCGCACGCAGGTCGCGGACACCTTCAGGTCGGCGATGCCGAGGATCTTGCGGGATTCGTTGCGTATCTTCAGTTCCTCGCTCGACCAGCCGTCGGACTTGAGCGAGCCGGCCCACGGCACCACGTTGAACACCAGCGGCGCGGGGAACGGTGAGTCCTTTTCGGACAGTCCGGCCGCGGTGAGCGCCTCGCGGACGTCCCCACCGCGCACGCCGACCTGCTTGTCCCCCACCGCGGCCGCCTCAGCGTAGAGCCGGTCGATACCGAGTTGGCCGGCACCGGATGCCGCCTGGTAGGACGCGACGACGAGTTCCCGCAGGCCGAACTCGTGGTGCAGCGCGCCGATCGCGGCGATCAGCGACAGCGTCGTGCAGTTCGGGTTGGCGATGATGCCGCGCGGCCGGTTGGCCAGCTGGTCGACGTTCACCTCCGGCACCACAAGCGGCACGTCCGGGTCCATCCGGAACGCGCCGGAGTTGTCCACCGCGATCGCGCCACGCTCGGCGGCCACCGGCGCCCACCGCGCGGACAGCTCGTCCGGCACGTCGAACATGGCGATGTCGACGCCGTCGAACACCTCGGGCGCGAGCGCCAGCACGGTCAGCTCCTGCCCGCGCACCACGAACTTCCGGCCGGCCGACCGGGGTGACGCGATCAGCCGGATCTCGCCCCACGGCACGGTTTCCCTGCCGTTGATGATGTCGATCATCACGGTGCCGACCGCGCCGGTCGCGCCGACCAAGGCCAAAACAGGTCCGTTCATCGTCCGCTCCCCGCGTACACCACGGCCTCCTCGTCGCCGCCGAGCCCGAACGCGTCGTGGATGGCCCGCACCGCGATGTCCACCTGCAGGTCGCGGATCAGCACCGAGATCCGGATCTCCGAGGTGTTGATGATCTCGATGTTCACGCCCGCCTTCGCCAGCGCCTCGCAGAACGTGGCCGTGACACCGGGATGCGAGCGCATGCCGGCACCGACGAGGGACACCTTGCCGATGTGGTCGTCGTAGACGATCTGCTCGAAGCCCAGTTCGGCGCGGGTGCGCTCGAGCGCCGCGACCGCCGTCGGGCCGTTGCTCTTGGAGAGCGTGAACGTGATGTCGGTCCGGCCAGACGTGGCCGCGGAGATGTTCTGCAGCACCATGTCGATGTCGATCTCGGCGTCCGCGATCACCCGGAAGATGCGCGCGGCGACACCGGTGCGGTCCGGCACGCCGGTCACCGTCACCTTGGCCTCGGACCGGTCGTGTGCGACGCCGGTGATCATCGCCTGTTCCACGGGCAGCGCTCCCATCGATCCGGACACCAGTGTGCCGGGCTTGTCGCCGTAGGAGGATCGGACCCGGATCGGCACGCCGTAGCGGCGGGCGTACTCGACACAGCGCAGCATCAGCACCTTCGCGCCGGCCGCTGCCATCTCCAGCATCTCCTCGTAGGTGACCGCGTCCAGCCGCCGGGCGGTCGGCACGATCCTCGGGTCCGCGGTGTAGACGCCCTCGACGTCGGTGTAGATCTCGCAGATGTCCGCGTTCAGCGCGGCCGCCAGCGCGACGGCCGTGGTGTCCGAGCCGCCCCGGCCGAGCGTGGTGATGTCCTTGGTGTCCTGGCTGACGCCCTGGAAACCGGCCACCAGCACGATGTGCCCGCCGTCCAGCGCCTCGCGCACCCGGCCGGGGGTCACGTCGATGATTCGCGCGCGGCCGTGCGTCGAGTCGGTGATCACGCCGGCCTGCGAACCGGAGAACGACCGGGCGTCCGCGCCGAGGGCGCTGATCGCCATGGCCACCAGCGCGTTGGAGATGCGCTCGCCCGCGGTGAGCAGCATGTCCATCTCGCGGCCCGGCGGCACCGGGTTGACCTGCTTGGCGAGGTCGAGCAGTTCGTCTGTGGTGTCCCCCATGGCCGAGCAGACCACGACGACATCGTTGCCGGCCTTGCGGGTGGCCACGATCCGCTCGGCGACCCGTTTGATCCGATCGGCGCTCTCCAACGACGAACCGCCGTATTTCTGGACGACGAGCGCCACCGGTATCGAACCTCCCACGGCCAACCCGGCACGTCCGACCCGGCGCGCCTGGCACGCAGCCTACCGGCGCCGGGCGAACTGAATTACCGGCGCACGCTGCCGGTGCCTAGAAGTGCGACGTGCACCACGTAGCCTTGACGCGCGGTCCATCGTCGGGGGAAGGAACGGGCAGGGTGTCGACGACCGAGGTCAGCGGGCAGCCGGCAGCCGATGCCGGTGAGGTTCCGGTATCGGAGACGCCGGAACGGGTTGCCGCGCCATGGCCGACGTGGCTCGGTGTGCGGTCATCGACGTGGCGGTGGCTGCTCGCGAAACTGGCCCCCTGCCTGCTGTATCTCG
>DATBCR010000430.1:0-4231 GCA_036270375.1 Pseudonocardiaceae bacterium
AACAAAATAGCCACCGGCTGCCCATTCTGCCGAGTAATGATGACCGACGGCCTGACCCAACGCCAAAACGAAGGCGTCGCAAAGGAATCCATCCAGGTGGTCGACGTAGCCCAACTACTGCTCACAGCCGTCAAACGAGGCGAGGCGCCCTAACCGGCCGGACTGGTGACGAGGGGCGCCAGGTAGCGGCGGGCGGTGGCGCGGGCTTCGTCGTCGGTACGCAATGGGAGGACGCCCTCCGGGGTCAGGACTAGCGAGATGGACAGGCGCACCAGGATCTCCGCCACCTCCTCCGCGTTCACGTCCACACCACCCGCCTTCGCCTCCGGGCTGTTCCTGTACTGCCGCACCAGGAATTCGCGCATCACGGCCATTGCCGGGCCGCCCTGGGTGGTCAGGAACGGGACCCACGACTCGGGCTCCACGGTCAGCATCCGGTCCAGCAGCGGCTGGCTACGGGCATTGCGCAGGCCGACCACGAAACCCTCCACCAGCCGGTCCGCCAATGTCGACAACGCGTCGGTCGCGGCGGCGATCTCGGCGAAGAACCGGCGGCACTCGCGCGCCAGCACGGCCTGCACCAGCTCGTCCCGGGTGGCGAAGCGGCGGTACAGGGTGGCGCGGCCGAGACCGGCCCGGCGCGCGATGTCGTCCACGCTCGTCCGCCGGAAACCGTGCGCCAGGTACTCGGCCAGTGCGGCGTCGAGAATCCGCACGCCCACGTCGTCGGCGTCGGGCTCGCTCAGGATGTCGTTCAGCAGCGCGGTTGTACTGGTCATCGCCTGCCCAGATTAGCCGGTCGGCCAGCCCGCGCGACGGAACCCGGCCACCGCCCTCGGCATGTACCGCAACCGGCGTGGCACCACGCGCCAACCGTGCCGCACGGCCGCCGCGAACCGACGCAGCCGCCGTTCCTGGGCCGCCGTCCAGTCCAGTCCGAGCGCCTCGCGCGCGGCCGGATCGAGCAGACCCACCCCCACCAGCCACATCGGCTCCGCCACCGTGGGCGCCAAGGAACGCCACAGCCAGTTCGGCAGCCAAGGTTGCGCCATGGCACCGGGCCGTTGACTCATCCGAATGAACTCGGTGACCGCCGGCGTCCGCGCCAGCCGGTGCCGGTAACCGTGCGCGAGATACGCCTCAAACGCCACCCGATCGGCGGGTACCGGCCGGGTACTCATCCCATAGTGCCGCCAGACCTGACACGACTCGGCATACAGCCGCTGTTTCCGCTCAGCCGTCAACGGCGTGTCGAACAGGTCGGTCATCTTCACGACCACCTCGGAAATCGTGGCGTGCCCCCAGAAGAACACGTCCGGGTCCAACGCGTGGTACCGCCGCCCCTGCTCGTCGACGCCACCGATCCCGGCGTGCAGCCGCCGGATCCGCCGACCCTCGGCGCCCGAGGACGGCCCGTCGTACACCACTCCGGCGATCTGCGGCACCGACCGCAGGAACCGGTCCCACGGCTCGCTGTAGAACGCCGAGTGATCGACCACCCCGGCCCCGAGCGCCGGCAGGCTCAACTGCACCAGCCCGACCCACGACCCAATCAGCAGCGACCGCCAGTCACCGGCGTAACGCCAGCTCAGCGAGTCAGGCCCGAGAAACCCGGTGCGCACGCGATCGTCGACGGTCATCAACCCTCCCCGATACGGTGAGACAACTATTGCATCTCTGTATCAGTGGAGCAAGGCATCCCCGAACATCTGCCCGTGCACCCGCGTGATGATCGTCGCGAGCACCGTGGACAGCAGCGTCTGCACCTGGTCCCGCGTCAGCGATCCCCGGATCATCCACTCCCGCGTAGCCGCCTTCGCCATCCCGCTGAACGACAGGATCATCGCCCGCAGCTCGGCCCGCCCCTCGGTGGTGTCGGCCAGCCCGACGGTCTGCAGCATCCGGTCGGCGGCGATCTCGTCCGCCTCCTGCATGATCTGCTCCACGTCCGGATCCCGCCCGAACCCGCCACCGGTGCCCAGCGTCGCGAGCCACATCGTGCGGTTGCGTTCGACCACCGTGAGGAACCGGTCGATGCTGGCCGCCGTGCGCTGCTCAATCGTGCCGTGCGCCAACTGCTCCACCGCGAACTCCGGGATGAACATCAACTCCCGCACCACTTCCAGGTACAGCTCGCGCTTCGTCCCGAAGTAGTGGTTGATCAGGCCGCGCGCGACCCCGCTCTCCCGCGCCAGTTCGGTGGTGGACACCGCGTCGTAGTGCCGCTCGCCGAACAGCCGCCGCGCGCACGCCAGGATCTGCGCCCGCCGCTCGTCGGGCTCCAGCCGGCGCCATCTCGGCTCAGTGCTCATCGCCCGCTCCCAGCCACGGCAGGTAGTCCGGCAGGTCCTTGCTCACCTGGCCGGTGAAAAGCGGCGGCCGCTTCTGCAGGAACGACACGACACCCTCAACCGCGTCCGGGTGCTCGTGCGCGTCCGCGATCAGCCGCGAGTCCAGGTCCCTCGTCGGGAACGGCGAGTCCAGCGGCGACATCCGGAACAGCAGTTGCCGCGTCACCGCGACCGACAACGGCGCCGTGGTCGCGGCCAGCTCCTCGGCAAGCGCTTGCGCCGCCGGCAACACCTCGTCGGGTTCATACAGACGGGTGACGAGCCCACCCGCCAACGCCTCCTGCGCGTCGAACACCCGCCCGCTGACCATCCAGTCCAACGCCCGGCCGAGCCCCACCAGCCGCGGCAGGAACCACGCCGACGCGCCCTCCGGCACCAGTCCCCGACGGGTGAACACGAACCCGAACCGGGTGTCCGTCGACGCGAGCCGGAAGTCCGCCGGCAGGATGATCGTCGACCCGGCGCCCACCGCCGCACCACGCAACGCGGCGATCACCGGTTTGTTCATCGCGAAGATCCGCATCGACACCCGGCCGGCCGGCTCGTGATAAGGGCCGACCTCCTCGACAGGTTCACCCGCCGCCAGCGCACCGCCGGACAGGTCCGCGCCGACGCAGAAGTCCTTGCCGTGCCCGGTGAACACCACCGCGCGCACCGTGTCGTCCGCGTCCGCGCGGCCGAAGGCGTCGGCCAGTTCGTCGGACATCAGGACCGTGTAGCCGTTGCGGCGGTGCGGTCGGTTCAGCGCGATGGTGGCGACGGCACCGGCCACCTGGTAGCTGATCTCCTGGTACTCGTCCACCCGGGTCTCCGTTCGTGATCGGCGTCATGTTAGGCCCGGGCCGGCTCTATTGACAAGCCGCCAACAAGCGAGACAATGGCTATACAAACGGGAGGAGTGTGTTGTGAGCACCGAGGCATTCATCTACGAGGCGATCCGGACCCCCCGCGGCCGAGGGAAGCAGACCGGTTCGCTGCACGCGACCAAACCGGTGTCCCTGGTGGTCGGCCTGATCGACGAACTCCGCCGCCGCCATCCCGGTCTCGACACCAACGACGTCGACGACCTCGTGCTCGGCGTGGTCTCCCCGGTCGGCGAGCAGGGCGGCGACATCGCGCGCACGGCGGCCATCGTGGCCGGACTGCCGGACACCGTCGGCGGCGTGCAGCTCAACCGGTTCTGCGCGTCCGGCCTCGAAGCCGTCAACACGGCGGCCGCCAAGGTGCGGTCCGGCTGGGACAGCCTGGTGCTGGCCGGCGGCGTCGAGTCGATGTCCAGGGTGCCGATGGGCTCGGACGGCGGCGCGTGGGCGATGGACCCGGACACCAACTACGAGACCTATTTCGTGCCGCAGGGCATCGGCGCCGACCTGATCGCCACGATCGAGGGCTTCTCCCGCGAAGACGTCGACACGTACGCGGTGCAGTCCCAGGAACGCGCGGCCAAGGCGTGGTCCGGCGGCCACTTCACCAAGTCCGTGGTGCCGGTCGTGGACCGCAACGGCCTGCCCGTGCTCGACCACGACGAGCACATGCGCCAGGAGTCCACAGTGGAGGGTCTGGCAAAGCTGTCCGCGTCCTTCGCCGGTGTTGGCGAGATGGGCGGTTTCGACGCCGTCGCACTCCAGAAGTACCACTGGGTCGAGAAGATCAACCACGTGCACCACGCCGGTAACTCGTCCGGCATCGTGGACGGCGCGGCACTCGTCCTGCTCGGCAGCGAGGCGGCGGGCGCCGCGGCCGGCCTCGCCCCGAGGGCGCGCGTTGTGGCCACCGCGACCACCGGCGCCGACCCGACCATCATGCTGACCGGCCCGACACCAGCTGCCCGGAAGGTGCTGGCGACCGCCGGACTGTCCATTGCGGACATCGACCTGTTC
>DATBCR010000431.1:0-16818 GCA_036270375.1 Pseudonocardiaceae bacterium
GAAACTCACCACGCCGAGCAGGGTCAGCAGCCCACCGATCCACAGCCCCCGTTCCAGCGAGGCACGGGCGATCTTGAGGATCAGCCGGCCGGACGGCGGCGGCAACAGCCCGAGGTGGGCGGCGTAGGACCGGGCGATCACCGCCAGCCCCATCCCCTGCAGCCCCAATACGAACATCGTGGCGAAGCCCAACATGCTCTGCAGGCTGAACCCGACACCGCCGACGGTCCGAGGCCCGAAGGACAACCACAGCAACCCGAGCAGGCCGACGATCTCCAGGAACACCGAGGGGTAGAACAGCAGCCAGCGTGGGCTGAACGCGAGGAGAAAACGCAGGTGCCGCCAGCCGTCCCGCCAGGTTCGCAGGTGCGGCGCCCGGCTGCGGCCGTCCGGTCGCAGCGTGGTCGGCACCTCGGTGATCCGCATGTGTCGCAACGAAGCACGGACAACCATCTCGCTGGCGAACTCCATGCCCGAGGTGCGCAGCCCCAACTCCAGTATCCGATCGCGACGGAACGCCCGGATGCCACAGTGGAAATCGCCGACCGGGATGTCGAAGAACAGCCGGCCCAGCCGGGAGAGCACCGGGTTGCCGAGATAGCGGTGCAGGAACGGCATGGCGCCGGGCGCGATACCACCCTGGAAACGGTTGCCCATCACCAGATCCGAGCCACCGCGCAACTCGGCGAGGAAACCGCCGATGTCGTCGAGCGCGTAGCTGTCGTCGGCGTCGGCCATCAATACGTACTCGCCGCCCGCCGCCTCGATACCCGCCGCGAGTGCCGCCCCGTAGCCGCGCCTCGGCACGTCCACCACGCGTGCGCCGTTGGCCCGCGCGATATCCCGGGAGCCGTCGGTCGAACCGTTGTCGGCCACGATCACCTCGCCCGCGATGCCCAACACGTCGAGCGAGTGCCGCGCCTTACGCAGGCAGACCTCGAGTGTTTCCGCCTCGTTGAGGCACGGCAACACGATCGACAACTCGATCGCCCTGGTGTCCGTCCGCTGCACGGCCTGGTTCGTCAGGGTCATGCTGAAGCGTGCTCCTTCGCTGCACAGGCGTGATCCATGCACGCTCCTGACGCACAGGTACTTGCTTTCATCGGATTCCGGCTATCGCATGCCGGACAAGCTCTCGCGGCACCATACAGCGGTCCGCCAAACCGAACAACATCGAAATCGGCCGATATTCGCCACCATGATCAACTTCTTAACGACAAGTTAACATATTTGTTCCATCAGCCGGCGTGAATGGACCGCGGCGGCGTCCATTACACTCGGCACCTTCCTCGACAGGACCGGGACACCATTCGCAATGCCCATTCACGCCAGCGTTCTCACCGACGTGCTCACGGTCGGAATCTACGTCCTCACGATGTGGCTGCCGGGCGGCTTGGCGGCGGCGACGCTCGGGGTGCGCGGTTGGCAGCTCGCGGCGAGCGCGCCGCTGGTCACGTACTTCATCGCGGGTACGGCCGGTCCGCTGCTGCACGCGATGGGCCTGCGCTACGACATATTGTCGTTCGCCTGCTGCGCGGTCGTCGTCATCCTGCTGTGTGGGGTGGCGCGCTGGCTGACGGTGCGGCGGCGCGACTTCGCGGACCGTCCGGAGCCGGCCAGCGCGGGCTGGCTGCGGTCGAGCCACCTGGTGGTGGCCGGTGTCGTGCTGGTGTCCGCCGCCGTCGGCTGTTACATCGTGATACGGGGTATGGGCGGGCTGGACTCCGTCCCGCAGGACTGGGACGCGGCCTTCCACGCCAACGGCATCCGTTACATCGCCGACACAGGTGACGGCGGCCTGTTCGGGATGCAGAACATCAACCTGTACGACCCGCCGAACACGGCGTTCTACCCGAACGGCTACCACCTCGTCGGCGCGTTGGTGTACCTGGAAAGCCACGCCAGCCTCGCTGCCGTGCTCAACGCGAACACCATCCTGTGGCCGGGCATCCTGGCGCTGAGCCTGGTGGCGCTGGTGCGGGCGTTCCACGGCCGGGTCAGCACCGCCTGCTACACGGCGCTGATCGCGGTCGCCGGCACCGCGGGCGTGTACGAGAACATGTTCCGCGGGCCGCTGTATCCCTACATGTCAGCGCTGGTACTGATTCCGGTGGCACTGATCGCGCTGCGGCGTTACCTGGAGCGGCCGGACTTCGACACCGGCACGATGGTCGTCATCGCCGAGGGCGGCCTGTTCCTCGTGCACTCCAGCACGCTGTTCGGTGGTTCCCTGATCGCCCTGCCACTGCTGGTGCAACGCTGGTGGGGCAACAGAACGCTGATCTGGCCGGACGTGCGGCGGCTGGTCGCCGTTGGTGTCCCGACTGGCATCGTGGCCGCGCCGGCACTGCTCGGCGCGATCAGCGGGGTGGGTGCGCCGCCGGTGTTCTGGCCGGTCCAGCTGACCACGGCGGCTGCCGTCGGCAGCCTCCTGTTGTTCCAACACATCGAGGCGTATCCCCAGATCGTGCTGGCGATCGGGCTGTGGGTCGGCCTGATCAGCTACCGGCGCCTCGGCCAGCTGCGCTGGGTGGTCGGTTCGGCGGCGCTGTCCGGAGCGTTCTTCGTCGCGGTCGCCGCCTACGACAACCGCATCGTGCACGACATCAGCCGGCCGTGGTGGGACGACCGGTTCCGGCTGATCGTGCTGGCGTTCCTGCCGCTGGTGGTGGTGGCCGCGCACGGCATGGTGGTGATCCAGGACTGGTGCCGCCACCTGGCCGGCCGTCTGGTCGGCTCGCGTCTGAGCCCGCAACGACTGATCGGCGTTGTCGCCGTCGCACTGCTCGCGGTGTTCCTGGTGGCCACCAAGGGTTTGTATCATTCCGTCGACGAGAGCGTCGTGAACCTCGGCTACGGCACCGAGCCCGGCGTCAACACCCACGACATGCAGGTCAGCCCGGACGAGATCCGTGCGATGCAACAGTTGCCGGCGCTGGTCGGGCCGGGCGACCGGGTGATGAACGACCGCTATGACGGTTCGGTGTGGATGTACGCCATCGCCGGTGTGCGGGCGGTCGCCGGGCACTACGACGACAACAGCATGGCGCCGGAGATCGACATGCTTGCGAACAGGTTCAACCACTACGACACCGATCCGGCGGTCCGCGCAACGGTGGCGAAGCTGCATATCACCTATGTCATGCTCGATTCCGGGTTCGTGCGCACGTGGCTGAGCCGGGAATCGGGACTGACCAATCTCGACAAGGCGGATTTCCTGGTCAAGGTCTACTCGAATCCGGACGCCACGATCTACCGGCTGGTGGCGCCGGGCACGGGTCAGTAACGCGATGCGCCGGCCAACGGCGCCCCGCAGGTCCGAACGGGTCGCCTGCGGCTTCCCCGAGGAATAGGTTCCGGAAATCGCCAGTCTCACGCTTGTCGCTCCCTTGTTCCGGGCAGTTCGTGTGCTAGGGAATAGGTCACCTGGATGCCCTGGCAGTCGCCGGTCAGGTCGGCCACCCGCCACACCCCGCCCGCGAAGTTCAGCAGCCGGGTGCGCACCACCCGGGTGGACACCTCGACGGGCTCGGTGAACGGATGATCCGGGCGAGTGGTGCTCATGTCGATCCTGCGCATCCACAGCGTGTTGCTCTCGCTGCGGTGCAGTCCGTCCAGTTGGTACAGCAGCGCCTGGGCCACCTGCGCCATGATCAGCGTCGAGTCCACGAACGAGACCGGACAGGTCCTCCTGCGGCGCGGTACCGGACTTCATCGCGTAGCGCCGCAACCACATCCGCCCGCGCTGCTCGTCGTCCAGCCGGCGGGCGGCGCTGAGATACTCCTCGGCGAGCCGCACGCCGAGCACCAGCGTGTCGATGCTGCTCAGGTGTGGCCGCAGGTCCCCGTCGGCGGATTTGGTCGACCAGTCCGGCGGATAGCTGACCTCGGCCCGGCCGGCGAGCCCCAGCGCGCCGTCCGCGTCCCTCCGCGCGGCGAGTTCGATGAACCGCTGGCCCACCCTGGTGAAGCCGGCGCCGAAGAACCGGCGTTCGCTAGGGCCGAGATAATCGTCAATGGATCGGGTATCCGTCACGAGTCCCATCGATATCCCCCTCAACTCACTTCGGCCGAATCACGCGCCAGGTATTCGGCAAGATCACGAATGGTGGTGGCGCGCCGCAGAATCTCCTCCGGAAAGCACACGCCGAGCCGGTCCTCGATCTCGGTGGCCACCTCGGCGACGAACAACGAGTCACCGCCCAGATCGGCGGTGAACGAGGTGTCAAGGTGGACCGGGCCGATCTCGTTCGGGCTCAGTTCCCGGACGACATCGGCCAGGTGGCACACGGCTTCCGCCCGGCCGCCGGTGAATCGCACCGGTGGCGCACCCGCGGTCGCCTCGGCCGGCAGCCGAACGACCTGCGCCGCGTAGGTCAGCCCGGCGCCGAAACCCAGTAGCAGGGCGATATCGCCACCGCGGACCTGGCCGGTGGTGAGCATCCGCTCCATCGCAAGCGGAATCGAGGCACCGGAGGTGTTGCCCTGGTCCACCACGTCCCGTGCGATCGCGACCCGGTCGGACAGCCCGAGGTTCTTCACCAGTACGTCGGTCAGGCGGTCATTGGCCTGGTGCGGAATGAAGGCGTCGAGCCGGGACAGGTCGAGACCGGCGGCGGACACCGCCTGCTCGGCGACCCGGACGCATTCCCGCGACACCCAGCGAAAGACCTGCTGGCCGTGCATCCGCATGGCCGGCCAGTCCGCGTCCGGGTCCGCCCGTACCTCCGCACGCCAGTCGTCCCACGACTTGTCCTGCGCGACGGCATCCGGTTGCGTGCCATCGCATCCCCATACCACCGGCCCGATACCTGGCGTGTGCGACGGTCCGACAAGCACCGCCCCGGCACCGTCCGCGAACAGGAAGGCGGTGCTCCGATCGGTCGGATCGACGATGTCGGTCATCCGGTCCGCCCCGATCACGAGGACGTACCGCGACGTGCCCGCACGCACACCGTCACACGCGACGGCGAGTGCATAGGAGAACCCGGCGCAGGCGGCCGAGACGTCCATCGCGCCGGCATTGCCGGCACCGATGCGGTGGGCGATCTCCACCGCGGCCGCGGGTGTCTGCTTGAGATGGGTGATGGTGGCGACCAGCAGGCAGTCCACGTCCGCCGCGGCCACTCCCCCGTTCGCCAACGCCCGCTCGGCGGCGCGCACCGCCATGTCGGTCAACGACTCGTGCGGCCCCGCCCACCGCCGCCGCACGATATGCGACCTGGCGCGAATCCATTCGTCACTGGAATCGATCCGATCCGAGACCTCCCCATTCGAAACGAACCGCTCCGGCCGGTACGCACCGACCGACAGAATCTGAGCGTGGCTGGACGGTCGACAGCCGCTGGACGAGCGCATTCCGTTCCCCCGTTCGGAATTGGTGCGAGACCGACGCTATCCAGGGGTCCGAAATATCGCAATTGAGATGTTTCCAAGAGTGCAGCCCGGCATGTCACTTTGGAGGCATCCGGGTCCACCCACTGTCCATCTGGGACGGAGAGGCAGAACTCAGTTGTCCTCCGCCGCGTCCCGGATGACCTCCTCGGTCACCACGTCGATGACGCGGTCCCGCTGCGCCTGCGGTACATGGTCGCTCGGCGTCAGCTCAACGCGCACCCGCACGGCGACGGCGTCCTTGGTGGATGTGGCCGCCTTCGCGCGCAGGTCCTTGTACACGGTCCAGGACAGGGCCGCGATGCTGACGATCAGGGAGCCGAGCGAGACCGGGTCGAAGAACTGGGTCGGCGCCTGGCCGGCGCGCCGCTCGTGCAGCGCCGCCTCGACCTGGGCCGCCAGTTCCGGGCCGTGATCGGTGGCCAGTTCGCGCGCGGCCGCCCGCGCCACCCGGCTGACCGGGTTGCCAGGGCGCCACTCCCGCTCACTCATCCACCCTCCTGGTGTGCCGCGACGATTCTCCGGACGTCCGCCGGCACGCGCGCGCCGATGAGCCGCCACCAGCAGTCCTCCACCATCTGCCAGCCCAACCGGTCGACCAGCCTCGCCAGCAGAGGGTACGGTCCGCCCGTCTCCGGGTACCGACCCTGGTGGAACAGGGCGGTGCTGCGCACGGTCCACGCCAGCGCGTCATCCAGCGTGCCGCGTGCTTCGGCGAGTTCCCCGAGCTGGTAGTAGGCCACCGCGATGCCGATTGTCTGGCCCAGTTCCGTGCAGATCTCGATCGCACGGTGGTACCACCGCTCGCCCTCGTCCCACTGCTTCCGGTCGTGCGCAAGCCGGCCGAGCGCCTGGCACACCTGGGACATCGCGTGCTTGTCGGCCGACTCCTCCGCGATGGCGACGGCTTGCTGGTACAACCGCTCGGCCTCGTCCAGCGATCCCTGAGTCTGTGCCACCGCGCCAAGCATCTGGTACGACTGGAACATGTAGTCCCGCGCGCCCAGCTCCGCCGCCATCGCAAGGGATTGCCGGAGCCACTGCTCGGCGTCGTCCACCTTGCCCCGTAGGAGCGCCAGCATGCCGAGCTGGAGATACGAGACGGTCCGGGCAAGACGGTCGTGCGCCCGCTCCGCGATGGGCAGCGACCGGTGGTACCACTGTTCGGCCTCGTCCAACCGATGACGCCGCTGCGCCAGCAAGCCGAGTGCGTGGTAAGAACGCCCCATGCCGTCCTCGTCGCCCAGTTCCTCCGAAATGGACAGTGAATCGCGATACCAAACTTCCGCGTCGTCCCAGCCGCCCCGTTTCTCGGCCAGTCCGCCGAGCATGTCCATGGCGAGCGCCACGCCACGCTGGTCACCCAGTTCCCGCTTGATCACGAGCGACTGCCGGTACCAGCGTTCGGCGGCATCCCATTGCCCCCGGTGCTCGGCGATGCCACCGAGTTCGCGGTACGCCCGTGACAAGCCGATGCGGTCACCCAGTTCCGACACGATGTCCAGGGACTCGCGGTACAAGTGTTCGGCTTCGTCCCAATGTCCCCGATGCTCGGCAACGCCGCCGAGCCGGCTGTGAACAGCAGCCCAGTCAGCGCGCCGCTGTTCGTACTCGGGACTCGTCTGCAGGACTGCCAATACTGTCCGGCAGAGGGCTTCGGCGGCGTCGAGATCGCGGGCACGAATCAGCCGACCTACCCGTGTGCCGACGAGCAACAGCCACAGCCGGCCGCCCGGCAGGTCCGGACGGGGTGGCGAGCCGTCCGGGCCCGCCAGTGCCGCTTGGACGCGATCGGTCCAGCCGTCGGCCTCCTCGGTCAGTCCGCGACGTTCCCAGAAAGCATTCAGTGGCGACATGATGGCGCCGGCCGCCGGCCACAGCCGGTTGTCGATGGCGTAGCCGAGCAGGTGGCCCATGGTGCGGCGGTGCAGTCTGATGACCCGGTAGGCCCGCGCTGCGTCCCCGGCCTCGATGTCCGACTCCAACGCCGCGCCAAGGGCGGCGTAGACGTCGAGCAGAGCCCGTAACGTCGCGGCGCGCTCCTCCTCGTACGTGTCCGGGCTCTCGGCGCGCCACTGCGCAGCGAGGTAGGCGGGCAGCGCGGGGTGGATGCCGTAGAGGCCCGCCGCCAGCTTCGTCAGCAGCCCGACATGTGCCGCTCGGTCCAGCACGCCGGTCCACCGTTCGGTTGGCACGTCTCGGAACCGGGCCGGCGTCGGGTCCAAATGCGACAGTGCCGAGAGCAGGCCGTCGCTCGCGATGCCGTGGCACAGGCCGACCGCGACCAACAGGCCGCGGTCTGCCGGGTCGAGGTGGGCAATGGAGTACGCGATGCTGGCGGACAGCGAACCGGTCCGTCCGGCAGCGACATCGGCGCCAGCGGCAGCGGCATCGTCCGCAGCGGCAGGGACCGGGCGCGTGCCGTGCAGGCTGGCCAGCAGTTCGGCCGGGTCGGTGGTGGCCAGGTGCGGCAGGGTCAGCCGCATGCTCAGCGGGTGACCGTCCAGCCACCGCAACAGGTCGGCGAACGCGCGGTCGGCCCGGCGGGGTTGCGCCGACGGGATGGCCCTGAGGATCTGGTCGGCGTACTCGATGGCCTCGTCGATGGCCAGCCCGCCAACGGGGATGCGGCGCAGGTCGTGCAGCCAGGCTTCCGGCGTCCGGCTGGTCACCAGGATCACGCTGTGGCCCGCCGCGGCCACCCCGTGCAGGAAGTCCCGGAGTTCGCGGCGACCGGCCTCGTCCAGCGGCGGGGTGGCCGCAGTCGGGTCGGGCATCGTCGCGACCGCTTCGAAGTTGTCCCAGACCAGCAGCAACCGCTGCTCCCGCAACAGGTCCCGCACCAGTTCGCGGCGCCGGTCCTTGGCATGCCGGGCGAAGTCGGTGCCGAACACCCGCAGGCCGATCGCCGTGACGACGCCGTCAAGTCCGAACGAGGCCACGCCGGGTTCGAACGAGTGCCACACCACCAGTTCCGGGCGCGCGACGCCCTTGGTGTCCCGCCACCACCGCGCGAACGCCTTGGCCAGCTCGGTCTTTCCCGAGCCGCCGGGGCCGTGCAGCACGACCACCCGGTCGGCGTCTGCGGCGCCTTCCAGCGTGTGGAACAGGCCGTCGCGTCCGACGAACTCCTCGGCCGCGTCCAGCGGGTCGTCCGGCGCGCCCTCGGTCGGCTCGCGCAGCCGGTCCAGCCGTTCGTCCAACGACGCCCGTGCGCCCGGCTCGACGCGCAGTTGGGCGAAGCGGACGTCGCCACGCCGGTAGTAGACCGGCACCGCCCAGTCGGCCAGCGGCAGTTCACCCCTCGGGCTCGGCCGTCCCGGCCGCCGCACCATCCGCGACCGCCCCGCGCGTACCGCGTCGCCGACCGTGTCCCCGGCGAACAACCGCTCGTAGAAAGCGGTCATGAACTCCGCGGCGGCGACCGCGTAGACGCGATACGCCATCGCGACCACCGCGACCGCGCCACCCGCGAGCAGCCGGGTGGCCAGTGCCGCCGCCAACTGCTTGCCGACCGCACCGGACTGGCACGCGTTGAGCACGACGACCGGCACGCGGGCCGCCGCAAGCACGGCGGCGATCTCGTCGGCGCCGACATGGTGCGCGCCGCCACCGGGACGCTCGAACACCAACGTCCCCACGTCGCCGGACAGCGAGCCATGGCCGTCGAAATGCACGATCTGGAACGGGTCGCCGGCCTCCCGCGCCGCCCGCAACCGCTCGGCAAGCGCGGCCAGCGTCGGCGGACGCAACACCTCCAACTCCACCTTGCCGCGCACCACAGCCAGCCGGCGCAGCAGCGGCCGGGCGATCATGCGGTAACCGACGTCCCGGGTGTCCGCCGGCCGGGCGATGACCATCAGCACACGCAGCCGCTGCCCGCCGACGTCGAACACGTCGTGCGACGCACCGTCGGGCAGGCCCCTGCTCAGCCCGATCCCGTCCAGCGCGAGCGGTGCCGGCAACCGGGGGTCGCGCAGCAGTTCCCACGGCAGTCCCAACCACGCCGGCGACGCCGACCGCAGCACGATCTCCGGCCGTCCCGGCGCGGCGGCCCGCATCCGCAGCCCGAGGTAGGCCTGTTGGCCCGGCCCGGCGCCGAACAGCGCGGTGAACATGACCTCGCCCCAGTCGGACAGCCGGTCGGCGACACGCGCGCCCCGCCCCTCGTACACGCCGAACGGCGCGCTCAGGTAGTCCTCCAGGTACCAGCGCAGGTCGGCCAGTTCGTCGGCGCCGAGCAGCCCGGCCACCTCGACCGGCTCACCCACCCGAACCGGCGGTTCCCCCTCCCACCATGTCGAGACCGACACCCGACCGTCGGCGTCCAGATCCACAAGCAGTTGATCCACCACGCCGCACACCCTCCCCCACGCCGGAGAAAATCAACATACCGGCGGTGCCCGTCCGCGGTACCGGTTCTGTGATTCTCGGTGATGGCGCAGTTACCTCGTGCCATGGTGGTGGCCTGACAGACCGTACCGATTCGTATGTCGGGGGATGATGGGCATGGCGGAGGACACAACGGTGGAACCGGATCGCCCGGCCAGGTTCCGTGACGTGCTCGCCGTCGGTGAGTTCCGGGTGCTGTGGGCCGCGTACGCCATCTCCGTGGCGGGCGATCAGTTGGCCAGGGTCGCGCTGACCGTGCTGGTGTTCGACCACACGCACTCGCCGGGCTGGACCGCGGCCACCTACGCCATGACGTTCCTGCCGGATCTGGCGGGTGGTCCACTGCTGACCGGTCTGGCCGACCGGTTCCCGCGCAAACGTGTCATGGTCACCGCGGATGTGCTGCGTGCCTGCCTGGTGGCCGCGATGGTGGTGCCCGGCGAGCCGCTCGGTGCCTTGGTGGTCCTGTTGGTGGCCGCTCAGTTGTTGGCCTCGCCGTCCAATGCCGCTCGTCTGGCCGTGTTGCCGGCGGTACTGCCCGGGGATCGGATGGTCGTCGGTACCAGCCTGATGAGCACGACCTATCAGGTGGCGCTGGTCGGCGGCTTCGGTGGCGGCGCCGCGCTGGTGACCGCATGGGGCACCGGTACCGCGCTTGGGGTGGACGCGGCGACGTTCGCCGTGTCGGCGGTGCTGATCACGACCGGGGTGCGGGCGCACCGGCCATCGGGGTCGACGATCCGGACCGCGCAGACCTGGTGGTCCACCGTCCGGGCCGGGTTCGGGTTGGTGACCGCCGATCGCCGGCTGCGGTCGCTGGTCGCGCTGGCCTGTGTCTGCGGCGCTTATGTTGTCCCGGAAGGGTTGGCCGTGCCCTATGCCGCGCAGATCCACGGCGGGCCGACGGTGGTGGGACTGCTGCTTGCGGCCAACCCGGCCGGCACGGTGGTAGGTGTCCTCGTGGTCAAGAGTCAGCCCGCGGCACGCCGATTACGGTTGCTCGGGCCGTTGGCGATCGCCACGTGCGCGGTGCTGTTACCCACGGCTCTGGCGCCGGGTGTGGTGGTATCGGTGGCGCTGTGGGCCGCCAGCGGGGTCGCGTCGTCCTACAACACGATCGCCAACGCCACGTTCGTCCAAACCGCGCCGGATCATGCTCGCGGTCAGGCTGTGGGTTTGGCCAGCTCCGCGATCCGGGTCGCGCAAGGAATCGGCGTGGTGGTTGCCGGGCTGATCGCCGAGGTTCTCACCCCGGCGATCGTCATCGGGCTCGCCGGAGTGGTTGGGGTCACGCTGGCCGCACTGGCCAGCGTGACGTGGCGACGTGCCGTTTCGCCACGATCCGCGGCGGCCGGCGCGTGATCCGCCACGCGACGCAAGGGGGCTAGGGCATGGGTTCACCAGCTCTCGTCACGCACGTGGACCACCTCCCTATGGACGGCCACAGGGTACGCACGCGGTAGGCCAACCGCACGTGGCTCACAATCAGCCAAACGGCGGTCACCCCGCGTGCCGTAGGGACTACGGTGCTAGTGACGACTCGCGTTGACTGCGACTGCATGGCCACGACTCGATTTTCCGGGGGGTGAGAGCCCGTGGGGGACCTGCTCGCCCGGCCCGTCGGTTGGGTTCGCAGGTGGGATCTATGGTCGCAACCGCACCGGGTGCTGGTCTACGTCCTGGCCGGAGAACTGGTCGCCGCGGTCGTATTGATTGCCATCGCACTCAACCATCCCTCGGCCACCCGGCTGGACTGGATCCGGCTCGCGTTCCTGGCCGGCTGCGCGATCGCGCACATCGACCTGACCCGAGGGGTCGAACGCGTCCGCAACATCACGGCGGGCGCCGGACCCTCACTGGACACCAAGAGCGTGTGGTCGTTCGCCGCGGTGATCATCCTGCCGCCCACGATGGCCGCCGGCATGGTGATCCTGACCCACACTTGGGCGTGGCTGCGGGTCTGGCGCGGCCGCCGGCCGCTGTACCGGTGGGTGTACAGCACCGCGACCGTCCTGCTCGGCACCCAGGTCGCGATCGCGATCCTGGCCAGCGGCCCCGGTCCACATCACGCCATCCCCACCACCCTGGCCGGTTTCGGTGTCGTGGCCGCGGCCGCCGCGCTGCGGTGGCTGGTCAACTACACGCTGGTCGCCGGCGTGATCATGGTGGCGAATCCGAGCATCCGGGCCGGGCAGGTGCTGCACACCATCGACGAGCGGATCCTGGAGATCGGCGCGTTCGGGCTCGGGTTCGTCGCGGCCGGTGCCGCGGTGGCCAACCCGCTGCTGCTGATCGGTGTCGTGCTCGGCCTGACCGCGATGCACCGAGGGGTGCTGCTGCCGCAGTTGCGGATCGCCGCGTCCATCGACCCGAAGACCGGCCTGCACACCGTCACCTGGTGGCACCCGATCGCCGAACAGGCGTTGGAACGAGCGGTCGCGCTGCACACCAGCCTCGGGCTGTTGATGCTCGATCTCGACCATTTCAAGCGGGTCAACGACACCCACGGGCACATGGCGGGCGACCACGTCCTGCGCGCGGTCGCCGAGGCCGTGCAAGCGGAGGTGCGCGACCACGACATCGCCTGCCGGTGGGGTGGCGAGGAGTTCGTCGTCCTACTGCCCGACCTGGCGAACGCCACCGAGTTGCGGACCATCGCCGAACGCGTGCGCTGTCGGATCCGAACCCTCATCGTGGCCGTCCCCACCGACGACGGCATGAACACCATACAGAATCTGACGATCTCCATCGGGGCCGTGCTGTATCCCGGCACGCATCCGGTGCCGGTCGACGAACTGCTTCGTATCGCGGATGTGGAGCTGTACAAGGCAAAGAACCTCGGCCGCGACCGCGTCGAGATATCGCCGGCACGCCCGGCCGCGATCGACAGCCCCGCCGACTGATTCCCCGACCGGGGTCGGAATGAGCGTTCTGTAATTTTCAGCAAGCGGGTGCGCGGAGTCGCTGCATCCGTTGCGGCGCCTTGACATGGTGCTTTGCCGAATCCTAGACCGGACGCGGCCAAGGAGGAGCTATGCGCCGTTTACTGGTCCTGCCGACACTGACCGCACTGCTCGTGTGCACCACCGCCGTGAGCGCGACCGCCAGCCCCGGACACCACGACGAGACGCGACTGTTCACGCCAGAGCCAACGCCGGCCTCGATCACCCAGATCGAGCAGTTGGCGAAGGCCGGCGACTGGCACGATGCCCTGCTGCTCGCCGACATGGTCACGACCCCACAGGCGGTCTGGCTGACCAGCGGCACACCGGCCCAGGCGCAAGCCAAGGTCCGGACCACGATGGCCGAGGCCGCCCGGCAGCGGGCCGTGCCGACGCTCGTCGCCTACGACGTGCCCGGCCGTGACTGCGCGCAGTTCTCCGCGGGCGGCGCGCTGGACGAGGCGTCCTACGACGCGTGGATCGACGGTTTCGCCGCCGGACTCGGCCAGCGCAGCGCGATCGTGATCCTCGAACCCGACGCCCTCGGTCTCCTGCCGTCCAGTTGCGGCCTGTCGACCACCGTCTACCCGTTCACCGACGACCAGCGTTACGCCGAACTCAACCACGCGGTCACCGCGCTGGCGGCCGACCGAAACGTGAGCCTCTACCTCGATGGCACGCACAGCGCGTGGCAGTCGGTCGGCACGATCTCGCAGCGCCTGATCACGGCCGGCGTGCAACGCGCCAAGGGCGTGTTCGTGAACGTGTCGAACTACCAGCCGACACCGGAACTCGTCGACTACGGCACCTGGATCTCCGACTGCATCGCGATTGTCACCGACACCGCGAATCCCCTGTTCGGCAACCCGTCGGCGTGCGCCAGCCAGTACTTCCCCGCGACCCAGAGCGACTTCAGCACGTGGGGCCTGACAACGCAGTGGTACGCCCAGCACCTGGGCACCTCGATGCCGACCACGCATTTCGTGATCGACACCAGCCGCAACGGCAACGGCCCCAACGCGATGACCAGGTTCGCGACGGCACCGTTCAACCAGCCGGCGTCGGTGATCTCGACGTTGGCCGGCGGTAGCTGGTGCAACCCACCGGGCGCCGGGCTCGGCCTGCGTCCGACGACCAGGACCGGCACGCCGCTGCTGGACGCCGACCTGTGGGTGAAGACCCCCGGTCAGTCCGACGGCCAGTGCGACGCGGCCGGCGGTGTCCGAGCGTGGGACTACAGCCTTTACACACTGCCGAGTTGGCCGACCGATCCGGCCGCGCAGCGACTGTTCGACCCGCTGTGGGGCACGAACGATCCGGCCGCGGGCGCGTGGTTCCCGCAGCAGGCCATGCAACTCGCCCAGGACGCCATGCCGTCACAGCGCTGACCGCCTCGTTTGCCTGCGGATGATCCATTGGGCCACGGCGAGGTTGATCATCCAGCCGGCGGCCATCAGCAGCGCCCTGCTGACCCCTACGGGCGTCCCGACAAGGAGCAGCCACACCACGCTGATCACAGCCTGCGAGCCGGCACCTTGGGCGATCGCGTAGCCGCGGATCATCCATGCACGGTGCCGGGTGATGTCCCGCCGTCGGATCGCGGCGAAGCCGAGGGCGATGCACGCCACCATGGCCGAGCCGAACACGAGCCGAAAGCCGCGCAGCAGCGCACCATCGCCGGGAGCGTCGGGATAGAACAGGGCCATCCACAGGCCCGCGAGTCCTGCGGCCAGTCCACAGAGGACCAACAGCCGCCCGGCCATCCGGTGCCAGCCGGGCCTGCGGCGACGAAAACCGGACGCGAACTGGAAGGCGCCGAGGACGCAGTACAAGCTGGCCGAAAAGATGTGTACCAGCACGGGCACGGGTTCGGCGAAGAACCGTGCGTTGGCCGGCGTGACGTGCGCGCCGCCGGCCAGTCCGGCCACGCGGTCCGCACCGCCGGCCACCGGTACGACGATGAGCAGGATCAGGGCGGTCGGCACGAGCCACTGCGACCTTGTGGAGGAATTCGCAACCGAAGTCATCGGCCAATCGTGGCGACCTGGGCACCGCGATTCATCGGCGTACAGGCCTGATCAGGATCGGCCGATCAGTGGGGAACAAAGTCATACTTTCGGCTATCACCGCTCGCGGGCGTTACCGCGCCTGACACGGTGGGTCTCGTAGGCCCACATGGCGATCTCGACGCGGTTGCGGGCGCCGAGTTTGGACATCAGGCTGGCGATGTGGGTCTTGACGGTGCTGACCGCGATGTACAGCCCGTCGCCGATCTCGGTGTTGGTCAGCCCCTTGGCCACGGCGGCGAGGATCTGCTCCTCCCGGTCGGTGAGCGGCTCGACGGGCTGCGCGGGACGTGCTGGCGGTCCGCCGGCGTCGGCGAAGGACTGGAGCAGACGTGCGGTGATGTTCGGGGCGATCAGCGCGTCGCCGTTGGCGGCGGCGTGCACGGCCTGGGCGAGCAGGTCGGGGCCCGCGTCCTTGAGCAGGAAGCCCCTGGCACCGGCGCGGAGGGCGGCGTAGACGTAGTCGTCGAGGTCGAAGGTGGTGATGACCACGACGGCAATGGGCGCGACGACCGTCGGTCCGGCGATCAGGCGGGTGGCTTCGATGCCGTCGACGCCGGGCATGCGGATGTCGAACAGGCACACGTCGGGACGCAGGCGCAGCGCGAGTTCCACGGCCCGCCGACCGTCCGCGGCCTCGCCGACGACCTCGATGTCCGGCTGGGCGTCGAGGATCATCCGCAGCCCCGTGCGCACGATCTCCTGGTCGTCGGCGACGATCACCCGGATGGTCACGCCGTCGTCTCGGTTCGGGGTAGTACGGCGGTGACGGTCCAGCCCCCGTCGGGGGTCGGGCCGGCTTCGCAGGTGCCGCCGAGCAGGTGGGCGCGTTCGATCATGCCGATCAGGCCGTAGCTCGACGATCCGGTCGGGCGCACGATGCTGGTGTCGCCGTCGTCGCTCACGCGCAGACGCACCGATGCGGCATCGGCATCGACCCGCACCTCGATGCGGGTGGCGTGCCGGGCGTGTCGCCGCGCGTTGGTCACCGATTCCTGGGCCATGCGGTAGATCGTGGCACCCATCGACGGCGGGACGTCACCGTGGACCTCCACGTCGACGGACGGACCGTCTCGGTGTCGACCCGCGAGCTGTGCCAGATCCGCGATGCGTGGGCTGGGCGCCAGCCCCGCCGGCTCGTCGCGGCGCAGGACGCGGACGATGCCGCGCATCTCGGTCAGGGTGCGCGACGCCTCGGCCTCGATCACCCGCAGTGCCTCGACCGCGGCGCCCGGCCGCGACACAGACGTCGCCAGGCCAGCCTGGGCGCGGATGGCGATGGCAGAGACGTGGTGCGCCACGGTGTCGTGCAGGTCGCGTGCCAGCCGCTCACGCTCAAGCAGCTTGACCTGATCGAACTCACGCGTCCTCGCCCCGGCCCGGAACCGGAACGCCGCACCCAGGGCCATCACGGACAACACGATGGCCACCCCGGCCACCGCATCGGAGGGACGAGTAGCTCCCACCACGGCCGACAGGCCCATCTGGAGGAACACCAGCACGGTACCGATCACGGCCTCGCGGCCAGACCCCCAGCGGCACAACGCATAGGGCAGTACCAACGCGCACGCCCCCGTGTACGTCCCAGGAATCGCGCCACCACTCAGCACCGACAGCAACCCCATGACGACGAACACGGCCGCGACCATCTGCAGCGGCCTCGTCCGGCGCCACAACAGCGCGGCCACCAGCCCGACGGTGACGACGACCGAAAGGGCCCGCCACGAAAGACCCGGTCGCAGCACTCCCTCCAGCACCGCGAGCGGCACCAGCACCGCCACGAGCACCCAGTCCCGCCACACCCGTACCGGCACCACTGGCGGGCGGGGCTCGTCCCACAGAGAGCGAAGTAGGCGCACGCCTACAGATGCTACGAGCACCCACGCCGTTGCTGATCAGCCGAAAGTACGAGACCGATGACCGGCCGCCGGGTTGGTTCGTAGATCTGCGAAACAGGCCTTCCGGCCACCTGGCCCGTACAGAACGTGTCCCTCTGATGACAGATCGACAGCAGGCACATCGAG
>DATBCR010000432.1:0-4747 GCA_036270375.1 Pseudonocardiaceae bacterium
CCGCCCTCGGCCACTGGCTGGGCGGTCTGCTTCGCCACTGGCTGTCTTGCGGTGATCGGCTCAAGGGATCGACAACTCACTGACTCGCCCTCGGCCACTGGCTGGCTGGTGTGCTTGGCTACTGGCTGTCTTGCGGTGGTCGGCTCAACGGATCGACAAGCTTGCTGCGGCTCGCCCTCCGCTACTGGCTGGGTGGTCTGCTTCGCCACGGGCTGTTTTGCGGTGGTCGGTTAACGGATCGACAAGCTTGCTGCCGGCCTTGCGCTCCGATCACTAGCTGGGTGGCCTGCTTCGCTGCGGGCTTACCTTGCGATGGTTCGACGGATCGATGGGCTTGCCGCTGGCTTGCCTTCGGCCGCTGGCTTGCCTTCGGCCGCTGGCTTGTCTTCGGCCACCAGCCGGCCGTCTGCTTCGCCGGTCGCCGCTCTCCGTTTGGTCTGTTGGGGCTTTGCCGGGGTGGTTTCGTGAGTTGAGGCCTGTTCGGTTCTTGAGTGCGGCTGGGGTAGCGGGAGCGTTCGTTGGGGTTCAGCGGGTTGGCGTGGCTGTGCAGTCAACCCACTGGCCGGGTGGGCAGCTGCCGGTCTTGCTCGTTTCGGCCGTTACCAGGGTTGTTGCCAGTGCGTCCGCTGATGGGCGGTTCGTCGCCGTGGTTACCAGTTGGGCCGAGCAGGACGTCTTGCTCGCTGAGCGGCATGCGGCCAGTTCGTCGGCCGCATAGCCTTGCCACGGGCGGTTTTCGGTTACGCCGTACTTCCAGATCCGGGGCCGGCCGGTGCTGTCCTGGTAGTTGATCACGTATACGGACATCGGGCCGGCTGCCTGCTTCGTGTCCACCGTGGCCGGTTTGGCCGCTGCGCTTGTCTCTGTGCTCAGGTTTGTCAGGTTTGGTGGTGTGGCAAGGGCTTCCGCTGTCCAGTCCACTTCGTACGGATGCTGTCCGGGTGTGATGTGTGCGTGGTTGAAGAACGCCGTCCACTGCTGCGTGTTGTTGGTGCACATCGCCGTGGTTGCCCTGCCGGGGGGTACCGGGCCGACGATGGCCTGGCACGTTCCGGTTGGCTGGCCGTCGCCCTTCCAGTTGCCCTGCACGATCACCTTTGTCGGCACTGTTCCGGCGTTGGTGAATGTGACCACCACCGAGCAGGCCTTTGCGGCGCAGGTGCCCCACGTCTGGTTGCCCTGCTCGATGTTCACGTCCGTGTCCACGACCGTCTGCAACTGTTGCGCCTGCTGGTCGATGTTCTGGTAGATCCCGGGCTCGCTGGTGGACACGTCCGCGACGTCCAGTGACACGTTTCGTGCGGTGCCGAAGTCCGACGGCATCGTCACGTGCAGCACTCCGTGTGGGCCGGCGGCGGCCACCGTCACCGTGCCGGCTCCGACTGCGATGTCGACCGCCTTCGCACCGTTTGCGGTCTTGGTCGGGCGGTTTGCGAACGGACCGCCGCCCGCGCCTACGTGGCGGGCGAGCGATGCGCCGAAATCGGCCGGCCGCAGCACGGTGCCCAGGTCGACACCGAGGGCAACCGACGGCACCCGCACCCAGCGGCTGTCCACCGCCTCGGCCTGGCTGCCCGGGTCGCCGGCCAGTTCGGACCAGAACTGTGCGGGTGCGTCCACGTACAGCGTGCCGCCGACCATCACCAGTGCGCCCTGCTGGCCGTTCGCCGAGATCGAACCGCCCGCCTCGCCGGTCGCCGTGACGCTGACGTCAAGGGCGATCGTCTTGTCGTTCGGGTTCACCAGTGCGCCCTTGTAGTGCAGGACGCCGGCTTCGGCCAGGTCGAGCAGCGACTGCCGGACGGTCTGCTCCGTGGACAGCACCGGCACCGGGGTGGCCGCCGGACTGCCGCCGAGCGTGCTGGCGCACCCGGCCACCAGGACGAGCGGCAGCACCACCACACACCACCGCACGCCGTTCGCCCGACTCACCGTCACCCCCCAGGTGCTCTCACCGATGGTGGCCCCAGTCTGCTCGGGCACACTTACGACCCGATCACCACACAGCGCCGGACCGGTCTCGGTGCGTCACCGCCACATCTCTCGTTCTACGTTACCTATCGCATGCGAGCCTCCATTTCACACAGCGTCAGCGGTGCCGCCTGCCGTCGACGCTGCTGTCTGGTATCGGGGTTGATCTCCATGCCCCCAGTGTCGAACGCATGTTCGAATTCTGCAAGATCACGATCGGGTGGTGTCTCGGATATGAAGACCGTCATCGGGCGCTCGCCCTGGTCCCACTCCCTGGATGCCACGCCGGTGCGACGGACGACTCACTACCCTGGGCGCGTGACGACCGTCGTGCAGCGCCTCAACTCCGGGCGACCGGTGTTCTCGGTCGAGTTCTGTCCGCCTCGGGACTCCGACGAGGAGCGGGTTCTGTGGCGCTCCGCGCGCAAGCTCGAACCGCTCGATCCGGCGTTCGTGTCGATCACGTACGGCGCCGGCGGCTCGACCCGCGACCGCACCGTGCGCACCACCGGCCGGGTGGCGCAGGAGACCACGCTGGTGCCGATGGCGCACCTCACCGCCGTCGACCACTCGGTGGCCGAACTGCGCAACGTCATCGGCTGGTACGCGGCGATCGGCGTCCGCAACGTCCTCGCCGTGCGCGGTGACCCGCCCGGTGCTCCCAACGGCGACTGGGTGCCGAGGCCGGACGGCTTCGCCTACGCCGAGCAACTCGTCCGCCTGGTTCGCGAACTAGGTGACTTCTGCGTCGGTGTCGCCGCCTTCCCCTACGGCCACCCCCGCTCGGCCGACCTGGACACCGACACCCGTTACCTGGTGCGGAAACTGCGGGCCGGCGCGGACTTCGCGATCGCCCAGCTGTTCTTCACGGCGGAGGACTTCCTGCGGCTGCGGGACCGGGTCGCGGCGGCCGGCTGCGAGACCATCCTGTTGCCCGGCCTGATGCCGCTGACCACCCCGCGCACCCTCGCCAAGACGATCGAACTCTCCGGTGCCAGCGCACCGAAGGCCCTGCTGGACCGGCTTGAACCACTCAAGGACGACCCGGCCGCGTTCCGGGCGGCCGGCATCGACGTGGCCACCGAACTCGGCCAGCGGCTGCTCGACGAGGGCGTGCCTGACCTGCACTTCTACACGTTCAACCGGACGCAGGCCACCACCGAGGTAGTCCGTCGGCTCGGCTTGGCCCCGGTGCGCACCCCGGATCAGGTCGCGGCCAGGTAGGCCCGTTCCTTCCGCAGGTTCCGCCGCCGCGCCCACAGTGCGAGCAGCACCACGAACACGGTGACGATGGCGCCGCCACCACCGAGCGCGGCCGCCCAGAACCGCCAGCCGTGCCGGTTGCCAAGCGAGTACTGGTCGGCCGCGCTGAACGACGTGACCTGGCCCGCCTTCATGGTCCAGCTGACAGTGTTGCCGTTGACCGTGCCGTCCGTGCGCACCGGCGGGTTGGGGAAGCTGACCTTGAGCTGCACGTCCACCCCGGCCGGCGGGAGCTGGCTCAGGTCGGTCGAGCCGCCGAAGGACACCAGGTCGCCGTTGCGTGCGAAGGTGATCTTGTAGTTGCCCGTCTCGTTGCTGATCGCCGTCGCGAGCGTGGTCATGTCCTGGAAGGTGAGATCGTGGAACGTCAGGTCGCTGCCGGCGTAGCCGTTCGCCGCGTACGTCTTGGTGGCGACCCGGTCGGCGAGGGCGGTCGGGATGGTCAGCGTCGGCCCCTTGTCGCTCTGCGCGGACGGCACCGACGCGATCACCAGATCGCCGGACACCAGGTCGTCGGTGGACACGGCCAGCGCCGCGTGCACCCGGACGCACCCGCCGGCGAGCAGGCCGAAACCGAGCAGCACGACGATCAGACGGAGGACACGGGCACCGCTGCGGTGAGGGCTCGCCTTGGACACCCGGTCATCCTGCCAGTCCGGCACGCGCCCGGAACATATCTGGTGGCGGCCTGTCGACACGAAGGTAGCGTGCTGCCATGTCATCCACCTCCCCGATCCACGAGACCAGTGATCGATACGTCGACGACTTCGCGCGCCTCGACCCGATCTCCGCCACCTACCTGGGTGTCACCGGATATGAGCACCAGCTGACCGACTACTCGCCGGACGGCGTGCGGGCGCAGGCCGATGTCGCGGCCGCCGCCCTGCGCGCGGTCGGTGCGGCCACCCCGGGCGACGAGTCGGACAAGGTCGCACAGGCGGTCTTCGTCGAGCGGGTCGGCGCGGAACTGGCCATGCACGAGGCCGGCCTGGTCGTCTCGGCCCTGAACGTGATCGCGAGCCCGATACAGCACGTCAGGTCGGTGTTCGACCTGATGCCGACCGAGACCGAGGCGGACTGGGCGGCGATCGCCGCGCGGATGGCCGCCGTGCCTGCGGCACTGGCCGGCATCCGGGCCGCGCAGTCCTACAGCGCGGACAACGGCCTCGTCGTCGCCGTGCGGCAGGTGAGGAAGGTCGCCGAGCAGTGCGCCACCTGGGCCGGCGGATCGGGTGAGCCGTCGTACTTCGATGGTGTGATCGCCGCCGCCACGGACGTGCCCGACTCGCTGCGCGCCGATCTTGCCGCCGGCGCGACCGCCGCCGCTGCCGCGTACGGCGAGCTGGCCGAGTTCCTGCGGGCCGAACTGGCGCCGAAGGCACGGCAGAAGGACGCCGTCGGGCCGGACATCTACGGCCTGTCGCTGCGCTACTTCAACGGTGCCACCGTGGACCTCACCGAGCTGAACCAGTGGGGCTGGGACGAGTTCTCCCGCATCGAGACCGAGATGAGG
>DATBCR010000433.1:0-2258 GCA_036270375.1 Pseudonocardiaceae bacterium
CGCCGTCGTTCCGCCGGCATCTGTTGGCGGTCTACGTGTACGCGCGGCTCGTCGACGACATCGGCGACGAGGCCATCAGCGACCGGATCACCTTGCTGGACAAGGTGTCCCGCGATCGTGATCATATCTACGCCGGCCGGACGCCGGCACACGGGATGCTCTCCGAACTCGCCGTCACCATTCGCGCCTGCGACATCCCGCGCGAGCCGCTGGACGCGCTGATCGCGGCCAATCGCCAGGACCAGTTCGTACACCGCCAGCCCACCTATGACGACCTGCTCGCCTATTGCGAGCTGTCCGCCAATCCGGTCGGCCAGCTGGTGCTCTACGTGTTCCGGGCGTCGACGCCGCGGCGGGTCGCGCTGTCGGACAAGGTGTGCACCGCGCTTCAGGTGCTCGAGCACTGCCAGGACGTGGCCGAGGATCTCGCGAATGGCCGGGTGTACCTGCCGAGCGAGGACCTGGACCGGTTCGGGGTGTCCGACGCGGACCTCAAGGCGCCGGCCGCGAACACCGCCGTTCGCGCGCTGCTCGCGTTCCAGACCCAGCGTGCGCTGCGGCTGCTCGAAGACGGCGTCCCGCTGGTCGGCGAGTTGCGGGGCTGGGCAAGGGTGGCCGTCAGTGGCTACCTCGCCGGTGGTTTCGCCACGGCCAAGGCGATCGCCGACGCCGATTACGACGTGTTGACGAGCACGCCCCGCCCGAACAAGGCGGACACCCTGCGGTACTGGATTCGGTTGCTGGGAGGACGCCGGTGAACGTGGACACCGCATACGACCGGTGCGAGCAGATCACCACCGGGCAGGCGCGCAACTTCTCCTACGGGATCAAGCTGCTGCCACCGCCCAAACGCCGCTCGCTGTCCGCCGTGTACGCGTTCGCCCGCCGGGTCGACGACATCGGTGACGGTGACGCCCCGGCGCCGGAGCGGCTGGCCGGGCTGGCGGATGTGCGTGGCCAACTCGGCATGCTCGACCTGCCGGCGGCCGACCCGGTGCTGGTGGCCCTCGCCGACACCGCCCTGCGCACCGGCCTGCCGATCCCCGCGTTCCACGAGCTGATCGACGGGTGCGAGGCGGACGTGCGCGGCACCAGCTACGAGACGTTCGACGACCTGCACCACTACTGCCGCTGCGTCGCCGGCACCATCGGCCGGCTGTCGCTCGCCGTGTTCGGCTGTGCGGACCGGGCAACCGCGGAGCCGCTCGCCGACGCGCTCGGGGTCGCACTGCAGCTCACCAACATCCTGCGGGATCTGTTGGAGGACCGGCGAAACGGCCGGATCTACCTGCCGGCGGAAGACCTGGCGCGGTTCGGCTGCACGCTGGACCTCGACGACGACGGCGCGTTCACCGACGACGTGGACGCCCTCACCGCGCTGATCGAGTTCGAGGCCGCCCGCGCCCAGGACTGGTACGCGGACGGTCTGCGGCTGGTGCCGATGCTCGACCGCCGCAGCCAAGCGTGCTGTGCGGCGATGTCCGGCATCTACCGACGCCTGCTCGACCGCTTCATGGCCCGGCCGTGGCTGGTGCTGCGGGACCGGGTTTCCCTGCCTGGGTGGGAGAAAGCGGTCGTCGCGGCTCGTGCGCTGGCAGGGGCGAGCCGATGAGTGGACGGGTGGTCGTGGTGGGTGGTGGGCTGGCCGGGTTGACGGCGGCCTGCCGGTTGGTTGGGCGCGGACACCAGGTGACGCTCGTCGAGGCGCGGGCGCGGCTGGGCGGGGCGACGTTCTCGTTCGAGCGGGACGGGCTCGCCGTCGACAACGGCCAACACGTGCTGCTGCGCTGCTACACCGAGTACCGAGCGCTGCTCGATCTGCTCGGGGTCGGCGGCCACATCGACATCCAGGACCGCTTCCACATCCCGGTGATCACCCGGGACGGCAAGCGCGCCGTGTTGTCCCGCAACAACCTGCCGGCGCCGCTGCACCTGGCCCGGACCCTCGCCGGCTATCGACTGCTGTCCCGGCCGGACCGGGCGCGAGTGCTCATGGCCGCCGGTCTGCTGCGCACCCTCAACCCGGCCGACCCGAAGCTGGACGACCGCAGTTTCGGCGACTGGCTGGTCCGGCACGGTCAGCGGCCAGCGGCCATCGACGCCCTGTGGAACCTGATCACCGTGGCAGCGTTGAACACCGATGCCGCGAACGCATCGCTTGCCTTGTGCGCCATGGTGTTCCGCACCGCGCTGCTGGAACGTGCCGACGCCGCCGACATCGGGGTGCCGACCCGGCCGCTCGGTGAACTGCACGGTGA
>DATBCR010000434.1:0-2511 GCA_036270375.1 Pseudonocardiaceae bacterium
GTGACGAACTCGTTGTACGCGGCGTTCAGCTCGCCGAAGTGTGCCGTGTCCGTGAGATACACCCGCAGCATGACCACGTCGTCCATCGACGCGCCGGCCGCCGCCAGTACCGCCACTATGTTGCCGAGGGTCTGGCGGGCCTGCTCGGCGACCGTTGTGCCGACGACCTTTCCGGTTGCCGGGTCGACGCCGACCTGGCCGGCGACCTGCACGATGTTGCCCTTGCGGACGCCCTGGGAGAACGCAGCCGCCGGGGTCGGCGCGTGCTCTGTCCGGATCTCGGTCTTGGCCATCTGGCTTCCTCTCAGGGGTTTCGCGACATTGTCGGCAGCGCTGCCGGTAACCAGCCGCACTCCTCGGACGCGGCCGATGCGGCACGCAGCAGTTCCGGTACGAGGGCGAGCAGTCCGTCCAGATCCAGCAACATCGTCGGCACCGACACCGACACGGCGGCCACCGCCGTGCCGCCGGTCGTTCGGATCGGTGCGGCGGCGCAGTGGATGAAGGCCTCGTGTTCCGCGTTGTCGAGTGCGTAACCGTTGGCGCGCACGCGATCCAGCTCGACCAAATACGCCGAGGGCGTGGTGATCGTGTTGGCGGTGAGCCGCGAATAGTCCATCGACTCCGCGATCACCCGGCGTTCGTCGGCCGGCAGTTCAGCTAACAGCACCTTCGCCACGGCCGTGCAGTGCAGGGGAGCGGGCCTGCCGATCCTTGAGTACATCCGGACCGAGTGCCGGCCGTCGTACTTGTCGATGTAGACCGCCTCGCCGCCCTCGTAGCTGGCCAGGTGCACGGTGTGCCCGGTCACCTCGTTGAGCCGCCGCAGCGCGGGCGCGACCGACCGCCGCACGTCGCGGTCCTCAAGGGCCCGGTTGGCCAGGTCGAACAGTGCGGCGCCGAGCCGGTAGTGCCGTGGGTCAGCGCGCTGCACGAACCGGTGCGACTCCATCGTGCGCAGCAGCCGCAGCACCGTGGACTTGTGCACGTCGACGGTTTCGGCAAGCTGGTCGAGGGTCCTCGGTCCACGCGCAAGCTCGGTGAGCAGGGTGAGCGCACGGTCCAGGCTCTGACTCACGGTGAGTACCTCCAGCCTGGGCGGTCGGCGTTGACGGCCGATTGGGGGGATGCTACACATCCCGGCAACGAAATACGCAACGGACATTGCGCCACACGCAACGGAGGTGGGCGATGGGTTCGCCGGACATCGACCCGGACGCGCTGGCCGCGATGCGGGCCGAGCGGGTCGACTGGCGGTACAAGGGGCTGCCGGACACCGTGTTCGGCCGGACCGTCGGCGACATCGCGGACGCCGGACTGGACCTGTTCGAAGACGGCTTCGTCGGCCCGCTCGTGGTGCTGGACGGCGCGGCGCTCACGCACAATCTGGCCACCATGGCCGACTGGTGTGCCCGCAACGGCATGTCCCTTGTCCCGCATGGCAAAACCACGATGGCGCCACAGCTGTTCGCCCGCCAGCTCGCGCTCGGGGCGTGCGGCATGACGGCCGCGAACGTCAGCCAACTCCGGGTCTACCGGGCATTCCGGGTCCGTTGCGTCCAGTTCGCGAACGAGCTGGTCGACCCGGCCGGGCTGCGCTGGCTTGCCGGCGAGCTGAATCGCGACCCGGACTTCGAATTCAGCTGTTGGGCGGACTCGGTTGCCGGCGTCGACCTGATGACCGCCGCGTTGCGCGCCGCCGACCTGACCAGGCCGATGGACGTGCTCGTCGAACTCGGCGTGCCGGGTGGGCGATCCGGCGTGCGGGACGTGGCCACGGCACGAAAAGTCGCGGACGCGGTGTCCGCCAGTCCGGTGCTGCGACTGGCCGGTGTCGCCGGCTACGAGGGCGTCATCACCCACGACACCTCGGCCGACGCGCTGCACCTGCTTGACGACTACCTCAACCGCCTGCGCGAATTGGCCATCCTGCTGGCCGAGGACGTCGAGGGCGAGATAGTCGTGTCCGCGGGCGGCAGCGCCTACTTCGACCGGGTCGCCGCGATCCTCGGCCAGGAATGGCCCGCCGGACTGAGAGTTCGACCGGTACTGCGCAGCGGCGCGTACGTGACCCACGACGACGGCTTCTACCAGGATGTCTCACCCCTCGGCCGAACATCCCGACTGACCGACACCGCACCGCTACGACCGGCGTTCCGCGCGTGGGCGCAGGTGATGTCCCGCCCGGAACCGGACCTCGCACTGCTCACCCTCGGCAAGCGGGACATCTCGTTCGACGAGGGAATGCCCACACCGCACCACATCCGCACCGCGGACGGCCGGATCGAACCGTTGACCGGCTGCCGGATCAGCCGGGTCTCCGATCAGCACACGTTCCTTGTGCCGACCGAGCCCGGACACGACCTGCCGATTGCGGTCGGCGACTGGATCGGCATGGGCCTTTCGCACCCGTGCACGGTGTTCGACAAGTGGCGGCTGATCCCGGTCGTCGGCGGCCCGCACGGCACCACGGTCGTCGACCTGCTCCGCACCTACTTCTGAACGGAGCCC
>DATBCR010000435.1:0-7015 GCA_036270375.1 Pseudonocardiaceae bacterium
TCGTGGTCCGGGTCGTAGCCGGTCTGGGTCGGCAGGTCGAAGGCGACGGACAGGCCTGTCTGGCCCTTGGCGAGATTGCGGCGGTACAGCGCGTTCGACGCGGTGGCGGACGAGTGGCCGGCGTACGTCCGCATCACCCACGGGTGATCCCGAGCGGAGTCTGAGGGATACGGCACGGTGAACCTCCGTTAACCGCGGACTTTGCCTGTAGGGTACTGGCCGGTAACAAGGTTGGCCGGTGCGATTGCTCACAACCGCCTGATCGCGGCGCCGAACGGGGCTGGTTGCCGTCCCGGGCGACACGGTTCAGGATTGACCGATGGGCCTGTCGGTCGAGAACGAGATACTGGTTCTCCTGTCGATGATCGTCCTGTTCAGCGGGGTGCTCCGGCGGTTCTTCGGCAGTGACACGGCGGGTGGCCGGATCGAGCGCAAGCTGGCCAAGGCGCGGGACTACGGGCTGCTGTCCGAGGTGGCGACGACGCCGTCCGAGCAGTCCGCTACGTACGTGCGGGAACTGTTGCGCAGCAACGGGATCCGGTCGACGACGGCACCGGCGGACGAGGGTGACGGCCAGCATGTACTGGTCTTCCCAGCGGACGCGCGGGCAGCGGCGGACGTGCTGCTGCGGGTGAGCGACACCGGCGAGGAGTGACCCCTCACTGCCGTTCCGGCTCGGTGGTCACCCGCCGGACGTCGGCGCCGAGGCGTTGCATGTTGTCCACGAAACGCGGGTAGCCGCGGTCGATGTGGAAGACGTCCCACACCTCCGTGCAACCCTCGGCACACAGGCCGGCCAGCACCAGGCCGACGCCGGCCCGGATGTCCGACGCCCACACCGGCGCGCTGGACAGCTTCGGCACGCCGCGGATCACCGCGTGGTGGCCGTCGGTGCGGGCGTCCGAGCCGAGCCGGATCATCTCCTCGATGAAGCGGAACCGGGCCTCGAACACGTTCTCGGTGATCATCGACGTGCCGTCGGCCACCGCCGCCAGTGCCACCGCGAACGGCTGCAGGTCGGTGGCGAAACCCGGGTAGGGCAGCGTCACGAAGTCCACCGCGCGCGGGCGTTCGCGCTGCACGACGCGGAACCACTGCTCGCCGCTGGTCACCTCGGCGCCCGCGGTGCGCAGCTTCTCCAGCACCAGGTCGATGTTGTGCGGGTCGACACCTCGGACGGTCACATCGCCCCTGGTCACGGCGGCCGCGAACGCCCAGGTAGCGCCGACGATCCGGTCGCCGATCACCCGGTGCGTGACCGGCTGCAGCGCGTCCACCCCGTGCACGGTCAGGGTTGACGTGCCGGCGCCCTCGACCTTCGCGCCCATCTGCACCAGCATCCGGCACAGGTCGGCGACCTCCGGCTCACGGGCGGCGTTGTCGATCACCGTGGTGCCCTCGGCGAGCACGGCGGCCATCAGGATGTTCTCGGTGGCGCCCATGCTCGGGAAGTCGAGCCAGATCTGGGCGCCGCGCAGGTGTTCCGCCTCGGCCACCACGCAACCGTGTTCGATCTCACTGCGCGCGCCGAGCTGGCGCAGGCCGCTCTGGTGCATGTCCAGCGGGCGGGAGCCGATCGCGTCGCCGCCGGGCAGCGCCACCACGGCCCGTTTGCAGCGGCCGACAAGGGGGCCGAGCACGCAGACCGACGCCCGCAGCTTGCCGACGGACGCGAAATCGGCCCGGTGGCTCAGTTCCGCGGGCGTGACGATCACGGTGCGGTCGCCGTCGACGGTGACCTCGCAGCCGAGGCCGCGCAGCACGTCCGCCATCAGCGGTACGTCGAGGATCTCCGGACAGTTGGTCAGCGTGGTGGTGCCCTCGGCCAGCAACGCGGCGGCCATCAGCTTCAACACGCTGTTCTTGGCACCGACCACGTCGACAACGCCGGCCAGCCGCGCGCCACCGCACACCCGGAAATGCTCGGTCACCGAACCTCCTGTCGTTCAAACCATGTACGTTCGTGAGCCCCCCGGGAATGCTCGCCGAGCATCGTAGGAGACCCAACGGGGCCGGGACGAGCGGGCCGTACGCTCGATGCATGGCCGTGCATCTGACGAAGATCTACACCCGCACCGGCGACGACGGGACGAGCGGGCTGGCGGACTTCACCCGTGTGTCCAAAACCGATCCCCGCCTCGTCGCCTACGCGGACACCGACGAGGCGAACGCGGCCATCGGGGTCGCGCTGGCGCTGGGGTCGGTGCCCGGTGAGCTGGTGACCGTGCTCGGCCGGATCCAGAACGACCTGTTCGACGTGGGCGCCGACCTGGCCACCCCGGTGGTGCCGGACCCGAAGTACCCGCCGCTGCGCGTCACCCAACGGTACATCGACCGGCTGGAGGAGTGGTGCGACGAGTTCCTCGTCGGGCTGCCGACGTTGGACTCGTTCATCCTGCCCGGTGGCACGCCAGCGGCGGCGCTGCTGCACGTCGCGCGAACCGTGGTGCGGCGGGCGGAACGGAGCGCGTGGGCGTTGTGGGAGGCGGACGCGGCGCGGGTGAACGTGTTGACGGCCAAGTACTTGAACCGGTTGTCGGACCTGCTGTTCATCCTGGCGCGGCGGGCCAATCCGGACGGTGACGTGAAATGGCGGCCGGGCGAGAACGGCTGAGCGCCTGGGGATCGGCCAGAATGATCGGATGCGCGAATGCCTGAGCACATCCAGCGGTCTGGTCCTGCGGCCGTGGGTGGACGGCGATGTGCCGGCGCTGCTGGTCGCGTACGAGCCGGCGGAGATGCGGAAGGAACATTCCGGGCCACCGATCGACACGCCGTCGGCGGCGCTGAACTGGTTGCGGATCCGGCGTGCGGCGTGGGAGGCCGGGAGCGGGTACGCGTTCGCGGTGACGGACGCCCGTGACACGGTGCTCGGATGCATGGCGGTCACGGCGATCGACCGCCGACACGACATCGGGTGGGTGTCGTACTGGACGATGGCGGCCGCACGGGGGCGTGGCGTGGCGGGGGCGGCGGCGCGGGCGGTCAGCGAGTGGGCGTTCGCGGATCTGGGGCTGTTTCGGCTGGAACTGGGGCACCGCACGGACAACGTGGCATCGTGCCGGGTCGCGATGGCGGCGGGGTACGCGGTGGAAGGCCTGGAACGAGCCAAACTCCGGTACGGCGACCGACGCTACGACGCCGAGATCCACGCCCGCCTGGCCACCGACCCCAGCCCGTAGTTCAGCTGGCCCAAATGGCGGCGATGGGGAGGGCGTGGACGCGTTCGCCGAGTTGGAAGAACCCCGGCCCGGTGTGCAGCACCAGGCCACGGATGAATCGGTCTCCCAACTCGTCGCGCAGCCACGCCAGATGCCGACCGTCGTCCCTGCTCGGTGCCGCGGTTGCCTTGACCTCGATGCCGATCACCCGGCCCATGCCGTATTCGATCAGCAGGTCGACCTCGCGGTTGTCGCGCTCTCTGAGGTGGTAGATGGTCGGCTCTGCCTCGGCGACGGACACTTCGGCGCGGAGTTGCGCAGCGACAAAGGTGTCGATCATCCGCCCTAACAGGTCGCTGTCCCGCATCAGTCCTGTGCGGTCGACGCGCATCAGGGCGGCGGCCAGCGCGGTGTCGGTCAGGTAGCGCTTGGGGCGGCTGGCCAATCGCTTGAGTCTGTTCGAGTGCCAGGCCGGCACGACATCCAGGACGAACAGATTGCGCAACAGTCGTTCGTATTCGCCCGCGGTCCTGGCGTCGATGCCGGCGGCCTCGTGGAGCGTTCGTTCTGTGACCACCCCGGCCGTGGAATGCGCCTGCACGGCCAGAAAGCGTGCCAGTCGCTGCGGATCGCGACCAGGCGCGACATGTTCGGCGTCCCGGGTCGTCAACTGCCGAACATAACCGTTGAACCAACGCCGACGGGCCTGGCCGGAGACCCGCAACGCCGGCTCCGGGAAACCGCCGACCAATGCGAGATCGACGTAATCTCGCAGATCGACTCCGTCGATCCTGGACGGGAAATCCAACTCGTCGTCGGCGATCCGATCCAGGAACGGCCGGACACTCGGATCACCAAGCCGTTCCCGTACGGTGAGTGTGGTCATCTCGATGTCGATGACACGTCCCGTGCCTGGCCACGTGGCCACGTCGAGTTCAGCTCGGACCGAGCCGGTCAGAATGAACCGGCCGCCACGGGGATCCGCGTCAACCGCTCGCTTGACGGCGCCCAGAACTTCTGGCACCTCCTGCCATTCGTCCAACAGCACCGGCTCGGCGAGATCACGGAGCGCGGCGTCCGGATCCGCACGGAAGACGCCGGCTTCGCGCGGTTGGTCAAGCCGCACCACGGTCCTCGCATGCCGGATCGCGGTGGTGGTCTTGCCTGACGCCCGTGGTCCCTGCAGTGACAGCGCGGGTAGTTCACGCAGCAAGTCGACGAGGAGCGGGTCGACGAGGCGCTGGCGATAATCCGGCTGTGTCACAGGTGAAACGTACCACGAAGTCGATCTAGACTGCAGATTTTGCGGGCAGTTCAGTCCCAGTTTTGCGGATGCCTGAGTCCCAGTTTTGCGAGGTCAACTCACCTGGGGACGACGCCGCCCGGGCGGCAACCGCAGGCGGCGCAACGCTATCTCGTAGCCTCGTTTCGTCGCTCGGATTCGGGTTCCGGGCGTGTGATGGCCTCGCCTGTGCCGTCGAAAGGGCCGCTGAGACGGGCGGCTAGATCGGGATCTGCCCAGACCTCGGCCGTGGACCGCCAGGCGGCGACCGTCTGGCCGAACAGCAGCAGCGTTCCGGTTTCGGCACCGGCGGTCAGGTCCGCCAGCAGGTCGGCCATGCACTGGGTGCGCTCATCGGGCAGCATCCAACGCAGCCAAGGAAACTCGTCCGTCAATAGCTCCGCCGCTCGATCCGGGTCGCGCTGGGACAGCGCCCGCAGAACGTTGGCGGTGGCGACCATCGGGCTCAACTTGCCCAGGGGACGATGCTGCCGGGGGGTGCGGCCTCCAGCCAGGACAGGAAGCCGGTCAGGGCTTCGGCGCCGATGGCCAGTTCTATCTCGCCGGTGTCGGCTCGGCAGCGGAGTACCGTCGCGTCGATCGGCATCGCGTAGCCCTCGGGGCCGCTTGGCTCGCGGCGGTTTGTGATCTCAAGGCCGAACCGTGGGATCACGTGGTCCGGGCGGGACCGGACGGACAGCACCCGGTACCAGACGAACTCATCGCCTTTGTACCTGCCGACGCCTACCTGCCAGCCCTTGCCCCTGGCGTCGATCCGGCGGCGCAGCGCGACATGGATGCCGCCCTCGCGGAGCAGACGCAGGCGGCGCAACGCATAGCACGCGAGCACGATGGCCAGCCCGATGAGGAACAACCCGACGTATCCGGTGATCCCCACGGTCGCTGCCTCCCGCCCTGCCCCGGGCCGCTCAGGCCGCTTGTCCGGCGGCGCGGAGTCGGGCGGTGGCTCTCGCCCGTATCACCTCGTCGTCGTCCGTGAGGTCCGTGCGGGCCTTGGCCACGTCGATGTCCGTTCCCAATTCCGCTGTCTCGGCAAGGATGCTGACCCGTTCGCCGGTCACCGACAGGAAGCCGCCCTGTACGGCAGCGAATGTCTGTTTGCCGTCGGTGCCGTCGATACGCACGACACAGTCGCCGATCAGTTCGCCGAGCAGTGGGATGTGCCTTGGCAGAATGCCGATCTCGCCCACCGTTGTCCGTGTGAACACGGCGCTGGCCTGGCCTGACCACAGGCGACCTTCGACGGCCACCAACTCGACGGTCATCTCGGCCACGTGTGTCTCCTTCTTGAGCTCGTAACGGCAGTCTAGACGGTCACCGGGTGATCAACCCGAGGACGCCGTGCGGACCCGGCTCCACGGCAACGGCCGGGCCGCGACGGGTGGATCACCTGCCGGCAAGCTCCTTGGCCTTGCGCTCCAGGTCCTCAAGGCCACCGATCAGGAAGAACGCCTGCTCGGGCAGGTGGTCGTAATCCCCCTTGGTGATCTTGTCGAAGGCCTCGATGGTTTCCTTCAGCGGCACGTTCGAACCGGGCTGACCGGTGAACTGTTCGGCCGCCATCATGTTCTGCGACAGGAACCGCTCGATCCGGCGGGCCCGCTGGACCGTCAGCTTGTCCTCCTCGCCGAGTTCGTCCATGCCGAGAATCGCGATGATGTCCTGCAGGTCCTTGTACTTCTGCAGGATCCGGATGACCTCCTGGGACACCCGGTAGTGGTCGTCGCCGACGATGGACGGGTCGAGGATCCGGCTGGTCGAGCTGAGCGGGTCGACGGCCGGGAAGATGCCCTTCTGGAACACCCCTCGGGACAGCTCCGTGGTGGCGTCCAGGTGTGCGAACGTGGTCGCGGGCGCCGGGTCGGTGTAGTCGTCGGCCGGCACGTAGATCGCCTGCATCGACGTGATCGACCGGCCCTTGGTTGACGTGATCCGCTCCTGCAGTTCGCCCATCTCGTCGGCGAGGGTCGGCTGGTAGCCGACCGCGGACGGCATCCGGCCCAGCAGCGTGGACACCTCGGAACCGGCCTGGGTGAACCGGAAGATGTTGTCGATGAACAACAACACGTCCTGGTTGGCCACGTCGCGGAAGTACTCCGCCATCGTCAGCGCCGAAAGGGCGACGCGCATCCTGGTGCCCGGCGGCTCGTCCATCTGCCCGAACACCAGCGCGGTGTCCTTGAGCACGTTGGCCTCGGCCAGTTCCAGGATCAGGTCGTTGCCCTCACGGGTGCGCTCGCCGACCCCCGCGAACACCGACGTGCCACCGAAGTTGCGGGCGATCCGGTTGATCATCTCCTGGATGAGCACCGTCTTGCCGACGCCGGCACCGCCGAACAGGCCGATCTTGCCGCCCCGCACGTACGGCGTGAGAAGGTCGATCACCTTGAGGCCGGTCTCCAGCATCTCGGTGCGGCCTTCGAGTTCGTGGAAGGCCGGCGCCTTGCGGTGGATCGACCAATGCTCGAGCTCCTTGCCGTAGCCGGGCTCGTCGAGGCATTCGCCGAGGGCGTTGAACACGTGCCCCTTGACCTCCTGGCCGACCGGCACC
>DATBCR010000436.1:0-5120 GCA_036270375.1 Pseudonocardiaceae bacterium
CAACTTCGGCGTCAACATACTCGCGCTCGTCGACGGTGTGCCGCGCACGCTGCGGCTGGACCAGATCATACGCTACTACGTCCAGCACCAGGTCGAGGTCATCGTCCGGCGCACGCTGTTCCGGCTGCGCAAGGCAGAGGAGCAGGCGCACATCTTGCGCGGCCTCGTCAAAGCCCTCGACGCGCTGGACGAGGTGATCGCGCTGATCCGGCGGTCGCCGTCGGCGGCCGACGCCCGGCCCGCGCTGATCGAGCTGTTGGACATCGACGAGGTGCAGGCCACCGCGATCCTGGACATGCAGCTGCGCAGGCTGGCCGCGTTGGAGCGGCAACGCATCATCGACGACCTGGCCGAGATCGAGCTGCGGATCGCCGACCTGCAGGACATCCTGGCGAACCCGGTCCGCCAGCGCGGCATCGTGCGCGACGAGATGATGACGATCGTCGACAAGCACGGTGACGACCGACGCTCGCGCATCATTCCGTTCGACGGTGACGTGTCCGTCGAGGATCTGATCGCGGTCGAGGACGTCGTTGTCACCATCACTCAGACGGGGTACGCCAAACGGACGAAAACTGATCTCTATCGGGCACAGAAACGCGGCGGCAAGGGCGTCCAGGGCGCGGCCCTCAAGCAGGACGACATCGTCGGCCACTTCTTCGTCTGCTCGACCCACGACTGGATCCTGTTCTTCACCAACAAGGGCCGGGTCTACCGGGCCAAGGCGTACGAACTCCCCGAGGCCAGCCGCACAGCAAGGGGTCAGCACGTGGCGAACCTGCTGGCGTTCCAGCCGGACGAGCAGATTGCCCAGGTGATCCACATCACCGACTACGAGGCGGCGCCGTACCTCGTGCTCGCCACCAAGAGCGGGCTGGTGAAGAAGAGCAAGCTCAGCGACTTCGACTCCAACCGGTCCGGCGGCCTCATCGGGATCAACCTGCGAGAAGAGGACGAGCTGGTCGGGGCCGTGTTGTGCAGCGGTGACGACGACCTGCTGCTGGTGTCGGCGGGCGGCCAGTCCATCCGGTTCCACGCGTCGGAGGAGGCGCTGCGACCGATGGGCCGGGCCACGTCCGGCGTGCTGGGCATGCGGTTCAACACCGGCGACGAGCTGCTGTCGATGGGTGTCGTCGTCGAGGGCCGCAACGTGCTCGTGGCCACCGACGGCGGCTACGCCAAACGCACCCCGATCGAGGAGTACCCGGTGCAGGGCCGAGGCGGCAAGGGCGTGCTGACCATCCAGCACGACCGGCGTCGTGGCAGGCTGGTGGGGGCACTCATCGTCGACGTCGACGATGAGCTGTACGCGATCGAGTCCTCCGGAGTCGTCATCCGGACCAGCGCCCGGGAGGTTCGCAAGGCCGGCCGGCAGACCAAGGGGGTGCGGTTGATGAACCTGGCCGAAGGGACGACATTGGTCGCGGTCGCCCGCAACGCGGAGGACGTCTCGGACGTCTCCGAGACAGAGGCATGATCGGGTCGCCGGACCCGGCCGTGTCGGCCGCCCACGTCAGCTAAGGACAGCTCGTGACTTCACCCGACAAACCGGACACCGTGGCAGCGCAGGCCAGCCCGGCCGGCGAGGAACGCACGGTCGCGAAGCCGGCTGTCGATCCGACGGCGGCCACGGCGGCGATCAGCAAGACGGCGGCTGGCACGACGCCACCAAGCGCGACGGGATCCGGCACCTCGGCGGGCAAGACGCCGACATCGGCCAGCGCGGGCAAGCCGGCGGCGCAGCCTGTCCGTCCGTCGGGGACGGTCGCGGGCACGGTGTCCGGCACCACCGGCGGTGACAACGGTGTGCACGGCACCACCAACGGCCGGTCCGAGCCCGAGTCGGCCGCGCCGACCGTGATCACGTCGCCGGTCGGCAAGCCGCCGCCACTGCCGCCGGTGGAAGGTCCCGAGGTCACGTCGTCGGCGCCGCCGCCATGGCAGCGGGTGACCAGCGACACGCAGTACCTCGGCGGCCACAACCAGCCGGGCGACAACACGACCGCCCCCCAGTTCGCCGACTGGGGATACCAGCGCAGCCCGCGCTCGGAGGCCTACGGCCAGACCGAGAGCGTCGGCCCGCTTTCGGGCGAGTACCCGGTCGTGACGGGCACCGCGGCCGCGTCGATGTTCGCGGCGGCCGCCGGCCAGTCCGGCGTCCTGCCGGACGCCCGGCCCGGTGTCGATCCGATCGGCCGGACCACCGTCAACTTCGGCGCACCCCCGCCCGTCGACCCGCTGCGCCCGCCGGCCGCGGCATCGGCGCCGTCCGCGCTGCGCAGGCCTGGCCGTGGTCCGCGTCGGGCCAGCCTGCAGGTCAAGCGGATCGACCCGTGGTCGGTGCTGAAACTGGCGTTCGTGCTGTCGGTGGCCTTGTTCTTCGTGTGGCTGGTGGCCGTCGGCGTGCTGTACGGCGTGCTGCAGGGCATGGGCGTGTGGGACCGAGTGAACGGGACGTACAACGAGTTCGCCTCGAACACGCCGGGTGGTGGTGGCGGGCCGCTGATCACGGCCAGCCGGGTGTTCGGCATCGCGGCCGTCATCGGCGCCATCAACATCGTGCTGTTCACCGCGCTGGCCACGGTCGGCTCGTTCGTCTACAACGTGTCCGCCGACCTGGCCGGCGGGCTGGAAATCACACTCGCCGAACGCGAGTGACGACCGTGAGTGCACTCGCCCCGAGTTGGGAGCGCGCGCGCCGATACGGTAGTGTTCGTTGAGTTCCGGGGGCCTATAGCTCAGGCGGTTAGAGCGCTTCGCTGATAACGAAGAGGTCGGAGGTTCAAGTCCTCCTAGGCCCACGAGCCGCGAGTTTCCGCAGGTACGCGGTTCGCGGACCCGATCCGCCAAGGAGGCGACTTTCGTGAAGAAGATCCTCGCACTCGCGGCCGTGGCTGGCGCAGTCCTGCTGATCGTTCGTCGCAGCCGGTCCGCCAAGGCCGAGGCCGACCTCTGGCGCGAGGCCACCGCTCCGGCCGACAAGTGACCTCATCCGGGCGGGAGTAGGGCCACACGGCTGTCCCCGTCCTCTCGCCCCGGTTGGGGACGTAGCTCAATTGGCAGAGCACCGCCTTTGCAAGGCGGGGGTTGAGGGTTCGATTCCCTTCGTCTCCACGTTCCTGGGCGACCTATGCTCGCGGAGAGCGCGAGCCGGCGTCACTCGTCATCACACTGGGGGTGCAACCCCCAGACCCCGCCCGGCGGGCTGCGCCCCCGGACCCCCATCGCTTTTTGGTCGCCTTTCCTTGATGCTGCGGTTACAGACGCCCTGGGGGGTTTGGAGGGACCGATCTATGCGGCGAGCCTTACTGGTCTTTGTTGCCCTGTTGGGGCTGGTTGTTGGTGGGTGTGGGCCGGAGACGGTTTCTGGTAGTACGGCTGTTCCCGTTCCTACTGGCACCAGCCATGGGGCGGGGGCTACTTCGGGTGCCGGGGCTGTGGGTGTGCCTTCTCCGCCTGTGGCGGGGGACCGGGTGGCTGCTTGTCCCTATTTGCATACTTCGGATGTTGCTGATGCCAATGGGCAGCATGTTGGGGCTGTGAAGGTTTCTTCTGGAGCTGATGGGCAGCCGCATCCTGCTTGCTTCTTTTATCGGCCGGATGGCAGTCTTCAGATGACCGTTTGGGTCTACGTCGGTACCGCTTCCGTTGCTACCGCGATCGTGAACCAGGCCGCGCCTGTTGCCACGTCTGATCCGGCTACCGATCCGGCCGGCTGGAACGGGGGGTCGCTGGTGTTGCCCAAGGGGGCCGTCTACGCGGTCAGCAAGGGTGGGGACGCGATCGTGGTGACCAGCAACCAGTTGCAGACCATCAAATGTCGCCTGGTTGCCGATCTCACTGTCACGGGTCTCGGGCTCTGAGCGGGGGTGGCCGGCCGGAGCCGGCCACCCGTTCCGCTCAACCGTGGCGGTTGAGTTGGCCTTCTGGTTGTTCCTGTCTTGGCATGGGCGTCATGTGTTCGTCGGTGTCTTCCACCAGGCTCGGCTCGTTCGTGCGGCCTTTGCGGCTGCGGAGCACGATCACCGTACCGGCGGCCGCTATGACCATGGCGATCAGCCACGGCCAACGGCGGCCTCGGCGGGATGATGGCTCGGTCACGGCCAGGTCGTCCGCCGCCCGCACGCCTTTGGCGGCCTTTCGCGTGCGCAGGCCGGTGCCAACGGCCCGGCCGGCCGTCTCACCTGCGTGTGTCATGGCCTTCACCTCGTCCATCGCGGCGCTTCACGCTCCCATCGGGTCGTCGACGTCTCAACCGGGCAATCGGCCCGGATCGCCTCATCCTGCCCCGTCGGCGGGGATCTCGCCGTGGATGGCACGATGGGCTGGTGGCTGACAGCAATGAATCGCTCGTTGGAGCGACGGTGACGGCAACCCTGCACACCTCGTTGGGTGACGTCCGTATCAACCTGTTCCCGAATCACGCGCCCAAGACGGTGGCCAACTTCGTCGGGCTGGCCGACGGCACCAAGAAGTACGGGCAGAACGCCAGGGGTGTGTCGGACGGACCGTTCTATGACGGTTCGATCTTCCACCGGGTGATCAACGGCTTCATGATCCAGGGCGGTGACCCGACCGGCACCGGCCGCGGCGGCCCCGGGTACAAGTTCGAGGACGAGTTCCACCCGGAGTTGCAGTTCAACAAGCCGTACCTGCTGGCGATGGCGAATGCCGGCAAGAACACCAACGGCTCACAGTTCTTCATCACGGTCGCGCCGACCACCCACCTGAACTTCGCGCACACCATCTTCGGTGAGGTCGCCGACCAGGAGTCGCGCAACGTGGTGGACGCCATCGCGACCACGAAGACCGCCGCCCAGGACAAGCCGGCGACCGACGTGGTGATCGAGCGGGTCACCGTGACCACCGCGCGGTGACCGTTCCCCCTGGGCAACCGGTCGGGCAGACGGACGAACCGCCTGCCTGGCCGGCCTGCGTCCGGCACCCGGACCGGCCGACCGGCGTGCGGTGCAGCCGGTGCGACCGGCCGGCGTGCGCGGACTGCCTGCGGCCGGCATCGGTGGGGCAGCACTGTGTCGACTGCCTCGCCGACGCGCGCCGGACGGGCCGGACGCCGGTGCCCATCTCGGGCGCCCGCGTGGCCAGGCGCCGGCCGCTCG
>DATBCR010000437.1:0-12128 GCA_036270375.1 Pseudonocardiaceae bacterium
ATCTGTACGTCGATCAACACCTCGTCGTCGGCCCTCCGGCATTCGTACCGCCGTGAGTATTCACGCTCACGGTTATGCTTTTCGGGATGTGCGCTTCTCGCGGACGCGGACCGAGACGCGCACTGGGCTGCCGGTGAATCCGAACGTCTCTCGGAACTTGCGCTCTATGAACCTGCGGTATCCGGCTTCCAGGAAGCCCGTTGTGAACAGGACCAGCGTGGGTGGGCGTGTGGTCGCCTGTGTCGCGAACAACACCTTGGGCTGCTTGCCACTGCGCACTGGGGGCGGTGTCGCTGCGATCAGGTCCGACAGCCACGAATTCAACGGGCCCGTCGGCACCCGCTGGTCCCACGATCGCAGTGCGGTGCGTAGGGCGGGCGCCAGTTTGGCGACCGCTCGGCCCGTTGTGGCGGACACGTTGACCCGTTCCGCCCAGCGCACCCGGGATAGTTCGCGGTCCAACTCCTTGTCCAACTGGTGCCTGCGGTCTTCGTCCACCAAGTCCCATTTGTTGAACGCGAGCACCAGGGACCGTCCGGAGTCCACGACCATCGTGAGTACCCTCAGGTCCTGTTCGCTGATTGGCTCGCTTGCGTCCATCAGCACTATCGCGACCTCGGCGGCGTCCAGTGCGGCCTTGGTGCGCAGCGACGCGTAGTACTCCATGCCACTCGCGGTGTTGACCTTCTTGCGCAGGCCGGCCGTGTCTACGAACCGCCATACCTCGCCGTCCAGTTCCACCAGTGAGTCGACTGGGTCGACCGTGGTGCCGGCGACCGGGTCTACCACTGAGCGTTGCTCGCCGACCAAACGGTTGAGCAGGCTGGACTTTCCAACGTTGGGCCGACCCACCAGCGCCACCCTGCGCGGACCCTCCGCCCGCGCGAACGTGTCCCTCGGGCTTTCCGGCAGCGCACGCAGGATCGCGTCGAGCAGGTCACCTGAGCCACGGCCGTGCAACGCGCTGACCGGCCACGGCTCACCGAGGCCTAGCGACCACAGGCTGGCCACGTCGGCCTGGCTGCGCTGGTCGTCGGCCTTGTTCGCGGCCAGCAGCACCGGACGCTTCGACCTGCGCAGCACCCTCGCCACGGCCTCGTCGGTGCTCGTTGGGCCGACGGTCGCGTCTACGACCAACAGCACGGCGTCCGCGGTGCTCATCGCCATGTCGGCCTGTGCGGCCACCGATGCCTGCAGCCCCTTGGCATCCGGCTCCCAGCCGCCGGTGTCGACCACTGTGAACTTCCGGCCGTTCCACAGCGCGTCGTACGCGACGCGGTCCCGCGTCACGCCTGGCACGTCCTGGACGACCGCCTCGCGCCGGCCGAGGATTCGGTTGACGAGGGTCGACTTGCCGACGTTGGGCCGGCCTACGACGGCCAGCACCGGCTGGGGTACCGCGCCGCCGGGTTCGTCTACTGTGGACGGATCGTCGACTGTCCACTCGGACTCGTCGATCCACGTCCCGTCCAGATCACTCACTTGCGTTCCACTTTCCGTTCGTTCAGATCCGGCTTGCCACCGTCGCGCAGCCGGTCGAGTTCGGTCACGAGTTCCGCGAGCGCCACGCGGACCTTTTCGGTGGCCTCGGCAAGGCCGGCGCGGCCCCGCTGGGTCGGCGCCGGCAGCGGTTGGCCGACCAGCACGTCCACCCGTGGCCGCCAGCGACGGCGGGCGCCCGCTGGACGCAGCGTCCCCCGGCACGCTACCGGCAACAGCACCGCACCGCCCGAGCGCGCCAGCCACGCGGCACCGTTGTGCGCGGCCGCGACCTCGCCGGAACCACGCGTGCCCTCCGGGAAGATGCCCACCAGACCGCCCGCCCGCAGCACGGCGACCGCAGCCAGCAGCGGCTCTCGGTCCGGCTCGCCGCGCCGGACCGAGAGTTGGCCGACCCTCCGCAGTACCACGCCGAGCGGGCCACGGAAGATCTCCCGTTTGATCAGGAACACCGGCCGGCGGCGGATAATCGACCCGATCACCGGACCGTCCAGCAGTGAACTGTGGTTCGCCACCAGGACGACCGGGCCGGACGCCGGGACACGGTCACGGCCGAACACCCTGCGGCGCAACAGAACCGCCAGGACCCAGCGGCACACCGGCTGCGCGAGGTCGTTCAGCCACGGCCAACTGCCCGGCGGGAGGTCGCCGCTCATCCGCGCACCGTCGAATCCGCGCGCAGGCCGCGATCGTCCACAAGGGACAATAACGCCGCGATCACCGCCTCCACGTTGAGTTCCGAGCTGTCCAGCTCGATCGCGTCGTCGGCCGGGCGCAGCGGGGTGGTCCTGGTGTCCAGCGCGTCCCGCCGGTCGACGTCGGCCCTGGTCGCGGCGACCGTCACGGTCCGGCCCGCGGACGTGTCCTGGCGGCTGCGGCGGCGCGCCCGGACGTCCGCCCTCGCCGTCAGGTACACCTTCAGCTCCGCGTCCGGCGCTACCACGGTGCCGATGTCCCGCCCCTCCACTACGATGCCGCCGCCCGATGCAAGCACGTCGGCCACGATCCGCTGCTGGTCGGCGATCAGCACGGCACGCACCTCGGGCACGCCCGCGATCGCGGACACCGCGCCGGTCACCGCGGCTCCACGAATGTCCTCCGCTACGTCGAGCCCGCCGAGCCGGACGGTCGGGCCGGCCGGGTCGGTGCCGATCACGGGCACGTTCGCCCTGGCCAGTTCGGCGACCGTCGCGCTGTCCGTCGGGTCGACGCCGGCCCGCAGCACGGCGAGGGTGACCGCCCGGTACATCGCGCCGGTGTCCAGGTAGGCAGCACCCAATGCCGCCGCCAACCGCCTGGCCACGGTGGACTTGCCGGTTCCGGACGGGCCGTCCAGTGCCACCACCCCTCGCAGGGCCGCTCGACCGTGCGCTCCGCGTGTCACCGCGCTCCTCCAGGTCAGTGATTCCAGGTCAGTGGGTCGGACGAGGTCAAAGGTCAACGTGATCGCACGACACGAGCCCCAGCCGTCCATTCTGCCTGTTGACGCGGCGCGCCCGGTCGGCAGCCACTGTGAGACGGCCCAAGTCGGGCCGACAGTCTGTTGAACTGAGTTGATTCTCATGTTAGAACCATCACAATCGATAGACTTTCAACATCATCGAACACGGAGCAGCTCATGTCCGGTTTACCCGCGCCGCGCAGCGCCCGGTTCCGTGCCACCGCCCTCGCCGGCCTGACTGCCCTGCTGGCCGGCGTACTTGTCGGGTTCGCCACAGTGCCGGCGGCGCACGCCGAGGCGAACGGCGTGGCGGCGAGCCCGCAGATGGGTTGGAGCAGTTGGAGCTTCATCCGCCGCAACCCGACGGAAGCCAACATCGAGGCACAGGCCAAGGCCATGCACGACACGGGTCTGGTCGGCCACGGCTACACGTACCTCAACATCGACGACTTCTACTACCTCAACCCCGCCACCACGGTCGACGCGTTCGGCCGCTGGGTCACCGACACCGGCCGCTTTCCGAACGGCATGGCCCCGGTCGCCACCTTCGTGCACGGGCTCGGCGAGAAGTTCGGTATGTACCTCACGCCCGGCATCCCGGTGGCCGCCTACCAGCAGAACACCCCGATCGAGGGCACCACGTTCCACGCGCGCGACATCGTCACGGACACCAGCCACTTCGAGACCAACTACAACTTCGGCAACGGCTCGATGTACTTCATCGACTACAACCACAATCCCCCTGCGGCACAAGCGTTCCTGAACTCCTGGGCGAACGAGCTGGCATCGTGGGGCGTCGACTACCTCAAGCTGGACGGCGTCGGCGACGGTGACATCGCGGACATCCAGCACTGGTCGCAGGCGCTCAACCAGACCGGCCGGCCGATTCACTTCGAGCTGTCCAACTCCCTCGACGTGCACAACGGCGCCGTGTGGCAGCAGTACGCCAACGGCTGGCGGATCGAGGGCGACGTCGAGTGCTACTGCTCGTCCACGTCCTACCCGTTGACCAACTGGAACAACGTAGCCGCCCGTTTCGGTGACGACCCGGCGTGGACCCAGTTCGCGGGCGGGGGCGGCTGGAACGACCTGGACTCGGTCGAGGTCGGCAACGGCACCAACGACGGCCTGACCACGGACGAGCGCCAGACTCAGTTGACACTGTGGGCGATCGCGGCCGCACCGCTCGTGCTCGGCACTGATATGACCACAATGGACAGTGGTGATCTCGGCCTGCTGAGCAACGACGAGGTGATCGCGGTCGACCAGCACGGGCATCCCGGCCACCCCGTGGATCGGACCACGCAGCAACAGGTGTGGACCGCGTCGAACGGGGACGGCAGCTACACGGTCGCGCTGTTCAACCTCGGCGGGTCGACGGCGAACGTCACCGCGAACTGGGCGGACGTCGGCTTCGGCGGGCCGGCCGCCGTGCGGGACCTGTGGAGCCACACGGATCTGGGCACGTCGACCGGCTCGTTCACGGCGACGCTCAACCCGCACGCGTCCCGGCTGCTGCGCGTGACACCGGCCGCGGGCTTCCACTACACCGCGATGCGCTACGGTATCGTGAACGTCGGCAGCGGCGACTTCCTCGACGCGACAGGCGGTTCCGGCGCCGACGTGACCCAGGCAGCGGGCACCGGCGGGACCGACCAGCAGTGGCAGCTCGTACCGACCGGCGACGGCTACCACCGGATCGTCAACGTCGCAAGTGGACTGTTGTTGAACATTCCCGGCGGATCGACGACCAGCGGCACCCGGCTCATCCAGTGGCCGGACGACAACGGCACCAACGCGCAATGGCGGCTGAGCCCGACCGGAACCGCCTACACCATCGCGGGTCGCTCGGACGGCATGAACGTGGATGTGGCCGGTACCAACGTGATCCAGTCGACCGCGACCGGAACCACCGGCCAGCAATGGAAACTGGTGCCGGAGCCGGACCCGAACACACCGTACAAGCTGGTCAACGGCGTGTCCGGCGGGCGGATTGACGTCAACAACGACTCGACCGCGGACGGCGCGACCGTGTTGCAGTGGCAGGACAACGGCCGCACCGACCAGCAGTGGTTCGTGCGCGTGGCCGGCGGCGGCTTCGACACGATCACCAACTCCAACAGCGGCCGATTGCTCAACATCCCCGGCCCGACCACGAACAACGGCGCCCAGCTGATCCAGTTCCACGACGACGGGAACTCCAATTCCCGTTGGCAGCTCATGGATGCCGGGCCGAACCAGGTGCGGATCGCGAGCGCGTACGACGGTCAGCTCGTCGACAACTCGAACGGTTCGCTGTCCGACGGCGGCGCCGTCATCCAGTGGCCGGCCAACGGCGGGGCCAACCAGAACTGGACGCTGGTGGCCGCACAGTAGGTCAGTCCAGGCCGGCCAACAGCAGGCCGCTGCGCGGTTTCGGCGTGAAGTAGGTGCTCTTGCGCGGCATTCGGCGGCCCTGGTCGTGCACGGCGAGCACGTCCGGGTACGGCACCGGGGCGATCAGCAGGACGGCGTCGACCCCGGTGGCCGGCTTGGTGCCGGCGGGCAGCGCGCGGACAAGCGGACCGGCCGGGTCGATGCCCAACGCCTCGCCGATCAGCAGGTGTTCCACGACGCCGTGGTCGATCCTCGGCAGCGGCTCGCCGGGCGCGGGTTCGGGCAGACCGACCAGCATGGCTCGGTCGCCGGCCAGGACAAGCACGGTGCCCGGCTGGTCCGGCGCGCCCACGTTCGGGTCGGCGTCCAGCACTATCAGACCGGTGCGGCGCCACGCAGCGGCCAGGTCGTCCGGGCCGAGACCGGTTCCCACGAGCGTGCGGTGGATCGCGCCGATCCGCAGGCCCGGGCCGCCGGTGACGAGTGCGAGCAGTTCGCACCGCGCGCTCGATGCGGCGGCCACCCGATGGTTGCCGTCCGCGACCAGCAGCGGTTGCCGTTGCGCGATGTCGATCAGCTCGTCCTGTTGGTCGCCCGGACCGAGCAGCCAGAGCTGGTGCCGACGGCCGGCCGAGTCGGCGATGGACACGTCGGGCTTGTGCGGGCCGCCGATCACCCGGCCGAGTGCCTCGGTCAGGTCAGCGCCGCCGGTCACCGGCACCAGCATCGCCGCGCTGGTCGCGCAGCACAGCCCGGCAAGGACGGCGGCCCGCTCGGCCACCACGGTCGGGTAGACCTGCTCGGCCTGACGGATCCGGGCCAGACCCTCGGCGTCCGCGACGGCAGGGTCGACGAGGCACAGCATGCCGAGCGCGATGCCGTCCGGACCACTCACCAGGTACGGCGCGACGACGTCCCGTACCTCGCGGTATACGGTGCGCCGCAACCGGTCCAGCATCTCGCGGGCCGCCGGCAGCGCCCACGCCACCGACCGTCCGCTGGCCAGCGCGGCCGGCGTGTGGTGCGGGTGCTGCACGGCCAGCAGCGTGTCGCCGGCCGCGGCCGGGCCGGCCAACGCCGTGATCACCTGGTCCGCGTCGGCGAACTCGTCCACGTCCGGACCCGGCACCGGCGCCGTGACAACCCAGCCCGTTCGGATCGGCCGCACCACACCTGTCATGGCAGGGAATCCTGCCCCGTGCTCGGTGCTCACATACCGACCGACGCGAAAAGTGACCCGATCTCCTGCCGGTTGAGCTGACGGAACGAGCCGGGCCGCTGGTTGCCGAGCCGCACGTCGCCGACCGCGGTGCGGACGAGGCGGTGCACCGGGAAACCGACCTCGGCCAGTAGCCGGCGCACGATGTGCTTGCGGCCCTCGTGCACGACGACCTCGACCAGCGACTGGCCGGGCACGGTGTCGACCAGTTTGAAGCTGTCCACGCTCGCCGGGCCGTCGGCCAGCTCGACACCGGCGCGCAAGCGCTTGCCGAGGTCGCGCGGGATGGTGCCCATCACGTCCGCGAGGTACGTCTTGCTGACGTGGTAGGACGGGTGGGTCAGCCGGTGCGACAGCTCACCGTCGTTGGTGAACAGCAGCAGGCCCTCGGTCTCGGCGTCCAGCCGGCCGACGTGGAACAGCCGTGGGCCGCCGGACGTGGCCTTGCTGCGCACGTAGTCGCCGACGCACGGGCGGCCCTGGTCGTCGGACATCGTGGTGTGCACGTCGATCGGCTTGTTGAACGCCAGGTACACCAGGTCGTCGCGCAGCACGATGCGGGTGCCGTCGACGTGTACGACCGCGGTCTCCGGGTCGATCCGGCGACCCATCTCGGTCACCACGTCGCCGTCCACGCTCACCCGGCCCTCGGCGATCAGCTCCTCGGCCGCACGCCGGGACGCCACACCCGCTTTGGCCAGCACCTTCTGGAGCCGAATGCCATCCGGCAGCGGTCCGGTCCGGTCAGACATCGTCGATCGCATCCACTTCTGGCAGGAGGGGAGCGATCGCCGGCAGGTCCTCCAATGAGGGCAGGCCGAGTCGCTCCAGGAACAGTTCGGTGGTTCGGTACAGGATCCCGCCGGTTTCCGTGTCGGTGCCGGTCTCCGAGATCAGGCCACGTGACACCAGGGTACGGATGACACCGTCGACGTTCACACCGCGTACCGCGGCGACCCGTCCCCTCGTCACCGGCTGGCGGTAGGCGATCACGGCGAGGGTTTCCAGGGCGGCCCTGGTCAGCTTGGCACGCTGGCCGTCGAGGAGGAACTTCTCCACGTACGGGGCGTACTTGTCCCTGGTCACGAAGCGCCAGCCGTCGCCGACGCGGCGCAGGTCGATGCCGCTGTCGCGATCGGTGAGGTCGGCGGACATGCGGTGCAGGGCTTCGGTGATCCTGGCCACGGACTGCTCAAGGGTGACGGCGAGCAGTTCCTCGCCGGCCGGTGCGTCTACGACCAGCAGCAGGGCCTCCAGCGCGTTGGCCAGTTCGGCGTCGTCGGCCAGGGCGGGCAGGTCCGACGGCTCCTCGGCGGGTTCGGCCGACTCCTCGGCCGGTTCCTCGGGCTCGACCGACGGTTCCGTTGGCTCAGCAGGCTGTTCGTCGGGCACGACCGACGGCTCGGCCGGTTCGTCTGGCTCAACCGACGGTTCTGTCAGCTCATGGGTCGGCGCCGCAGGCGATTCCTCGGACTCGGCGGTCGCCTCGATCAGCTCAACAGCCGACTCCGCGGGCGGTTCATCGGGCTCCTCGACCGGTTCAGTCGGCGCCGCAATCGGTTCCTCGGACTCAACCGACGGTTGTGTCAGTTCATCGGCCGGCTGGGCAGGCGATTCCTCGGACTCGGCGTCCGGCTCTTTCGGCGCGGCGATCGGTTCGGCCGGCTCGGGGGTCGGGGTTTCGGTTGGTTCCGCCGGGACAGCCAGCGGTTCTGGGTCGGTCACCCGTACTCCTCGTCGTCCTCGGCGGTCTCGACGGTGGCCGCCGCCTCCTCGGCCGATCCACCGACCCACCGCACGTGCAGTTCGCCGAGCGGGTCGGCCTGGTCGAACACGATCGTCTGCTGCCGGTACAGGTCCAGCAGCGCAAGGAACCGCGCCACCACCTCAAGCGTGTGAGCGCAATCGGCGACCAGTTCCGTGAACGTGGCCGCGCCCGCTTCGGCCAGGCGGATCCGCAGCACGGCGGCGTGTTCGCGGACGGACACCTTCGGCGTGTGCAGGTGGTCCAGCGACACGACCGGTGGCGGCTTCGGCTGGAACACCGTGGCCGCGATCCGGGCGAACGCCGCCGCGTCGACGCCGATCAGCACCTCGGGCAGCAGCCGGGTGTACCGCTCCTCAAGCGCCACCGACCTCGGGTACCGGCGCAGCGCGGCCCCCTCCAGCTCCGCGAACAGCGCCGCGACCTGCTTGTACGCCCGGTACTGCAGCAGCCGCGCGAACAGCAGGTCCTTGGCCTCCAGCAGCGCGATGTCCTCGACGTCCTCCACATCGGCCGACGGCAGCAGGCGGGCCGCCTTCAGGTCGAGCAGGGTCGCGGCGATCACCAGGAACTCGGTGGTCTCGTCGAGGTCCCACGCGTCGCCCATGGCGCGGATGTGCGCGATGAAGTCGTCGGTGACCTGGTGCAGGGCGACCTCGGTGACGTCCATCCGGTGCTGGGAGATCAGCTGCAACAGTAGGTCGAACGGGCCTTCGAAGTTCGCAAGCCGCACCGTGAACCGGCCGTCCCGCACCGGGGCGGGCTGGTCCTTGTCGATGGGCTCGGGTGGCACGTCCAACAGTGTCACTCGCCCTGGTCCACCCGGAGGCGGCGGACCAGGAGTGAATCGGCGCCGTGATCGGTGAAGTCGGCCAGCAGCACGGCGATGGCCTCGCGCACGATGCGGCCGCGGTCGATGACGATGCCGTGCTCGGCGCGTGCGGTCAGCCGGGTCTGTTCCAGCGCGAGCAGTTCCTCGTCCGACACGTAGACAGTGATCTTCGCGGCATGCTTCTGCCGGCCGGAACCGGGCTTGGCGTCGACAACAGGAATAGCAGGTGCGGCCGGGGGTTGGGTCGAGCGGAACAACTCGGCCGCGCCCGGCAGTGCGGCGCGTCGGGTCACGCCACCGCCCTTGCGCACCCGGTGGGGCACGAACTCACCGGGCGATCACCTCGCGGGCCAGTTCCCGGTACGCCTTGGCGCCGGCCGACCGGGGTGCCCACCGGGTGATCGGCTCGCCGGCGACGGTCGTCTCCGGGAACCGGACGGTACGGTTGATCACCGAGTCGAACACCACGTCGCCGAAGGCCTCGACCACCCTGGCCATCACCTCGCGGCAGTGCAGTGTCCTCGGGTCGTACATGGTCGGCAGGATGCCGGTGATCTCCAGCTTCGGGTTCAGCCGCTCGCGCACCTTCTCGATCGTGTCGATCAGCAGGGCGACACCGCGCAGGCTGAAGAACTCGCACTCCAGCGGGATGATCACACCATCCGCCGCGGCCAGCGCGTTCACCGTGAGCAGGCCGAGCGACGGCTGGCAGTCGACGAGGATGTAGTCGTAGTGCTCGATCAGCGGCCGCAGCACCCGCACCAGGGTGTGCTCGCGGCCGACCTCGGCGACCAGCTGCACCTCGGCCGCGGACAGGTCGATGTTGCTCGGCAACAGGTCCATCATGTCGACCGTGGTGCGCATGACGACGTCGGCGACACCGCAGTCCCGCTCCATGATCACGTTGTAGATGGTCTGGTCGAGCTGCTGCGGCTGCACACCGAGCCCGACGGACAACGCGCCCTGCGGGTCGAAGTCGACGAGCAGCACCTTGCGACCGTACTCGGCGAGCGCGGCACCGAGGTTGATCGTGGACGTCGTCTTGCCGACGCCGCCCTTCTGGTTGCAGATCGCCATGATCTTGGCCGGCCCGTGGTGCGCGATCAGCGACGGCTCCGGTACCCGGCGGCGCGGTCGGCCGGTCCCGCCGATGCCACCGACGGCGGTGTCCAGCGGCTCGTCGACGTCGTCGGGAGCACGCGGGGCAAGGCTCAGCTCAACCGAACTACCGCGCGGCCGCTCCTCGGCGGCTGGCTGCGGTGTCGACATGGCGACCTGGCTCCCTGTAGTCGTTCGACCGACTGCCGCATGCTATGCGGCGGTCAGACCGGCGGCAACGCGCCTCGCCGTAACCCGAGAGGCTAACTGGTCAGGGAGGGATGCCTGGCCGCGGCCAGCACTACGTCCAGCAGCCCGGGAAAGAGCTGGTCAAGATCGTGCCGGCGGACCGAGAGCCAACGCTGCGTGCCGGCCGGCCGGGTGTGCGTGACACCGGCCTCACGCAGCACCCGCAGGTGCTGGGACAGCGTCGACTTGGCCACCGACACGTCGAGCTGTCCGCACAGCGTCTCACCGCCGGTGTCCAACTGGCCGACGACCGCGAGCCTGGTCGGGTCGCTGAGCGCGTGCAGGACGCCGACCAGTGTGATCTCGTCAGTGAACGGCTCGTCGACGTCGCCCATGCCCACCACCTCATCTTGGCCCAAGAAGCGGCGAATGTCGCGCTCACCGTACCGGTCAACCACGCTGCGCGTTCACGTTCAACGCAAAGCCCGCCCGGTCAGCCCAACGCCCTCGGATGTGCGGTCGCGTAGACCTCCCGCAGGGTGGTGACGGTGACGAGCGTGTAGACCTGGGTCGTGGTCACGGAGGCGTGGCCGAGCAGTTCCTGCACCACCCGGACGTCCGCACCGCCCTCCAGCAGGTGCGTCGCGAACGAGTGCCGGAGGGTGTGCGGCGAGACCGGTGTCCGGATGCCGGCGCGGTCGGCGGCTTCCCTGAGGACCTGCCACGCGCTCTGCCGGGACAGCCGGCCACCGCGGAGGTTGAGGAAAACGGCCGGCGTGCCGCGCCCCTTGGTGGCCAGCGCGGGGCGGACCCGGATCAGGTAGGCGTCCAGTGCGGTCAGGGCGGGCCGGCCGATCGGCACGAGGCGCTGCTTGCCGCCCTTGCCGTCCAGCAGCACCACCCGGTCCACCCGGTCCACGTTGTCCAGGTCCAGCCCGACGGCCTCGGAGATCCGGGCGCCGGTCGAGTAGAGCAGTTCGAGCAGCGCACGGTCGCGCAGCGCTCGCGGCTCGTCGGCGTCGACGGTTTCCAGCAGGCGCAGCACGTCGTCCAGCGGCAGGGCCTTGGGCAGCCGGCGGGGTGCGGACGGCGGCCGGACCTGGCGGGCCGGGTCGGTCTCGATCAGGCCCTCCAGCAGCGCGAACCGGTGCAGGCCGCGCACGGCGACAACGGCTCTGGCCGACGACGACGCGGCCAGGGGTGGGTGTTCGGTGTCGCCTTCCCGCAGTGCGCCAAGGAAAGCGGTGATCCGCGGCTCGGTCACCTCGGCGAGTTCCGTGATGCCGAGAGCCGTGAGGTGACGCAGGTAGCGGGTGAGGTCCCTGGTGTAGGACTGGAGGGTGTTGCGGGCGGTGCCCCGTTCCACCGCGAGATGGTCGAGGTACTGCCGGAGCACGGCGGCCAGCGGCGGGGCAATGGTGGAATCGGTGCCCGCCGCCGGTGTCATGCCCGTAGCGCCAGCCGGGTAGGCCGGTCGCGCCACGGTGCGTCCGCCGGCCGGGTGGTGCCGGCACCTGCGCGGACGGCGTGCACGGCGAGGATGCCGGACACCGACGCCCCGTTGACCACCTCGCCCGCCAGCACCATGCGCAGTGCCTCGGCCAGATCGAACCGGTGCACCACCAGATCGGCCTCCTCGTCACCGAACGCGGGCGGACGCTCGACATCGACCAGTTCGGTCGCCAGGAACACGCGCACCACCTCGTCG
>DATBCR010000438.1:0-11883 GCA_036270375.1 Pseudonocardiaceae bacterium
GGACCCGGAGGGCAACTACCAGGCGCTGGAGAAGTACGGCGTCGACCTGACCGCGCAGGCCAGGGCGGGCGCGCTGGACCCGGTGATCGGCCGGGACGCGGAGATCCGGCGGGTGGTTCAGGTGCTGTCCCGGCGCACCAAGAACAACCCGGTGCTGATCGGCGAGCCGGGTGTCGGCAAGACCGCGATCGTGGAGGGCCTCGCCCAGCGGATCGTGGCCGGTGACGTGCCGGAGTCGTTGCGCGGCAAGCGGGTCGTCGCGCTGGACCTGGGGTCGATGGTGGCCGGCGCGAAGTACCGGGGCGAGTTCGAGGAGCGCCTCAAGGCCGTGCTCAAGGAGATCACCGACTCGGCCGGCCAGGTGATCACGTTCATCGACGAGCTGCACACCATCGTCGGCGCGGGCGCGACCGGTGACGGCGCGATGGACGCCGGCAACATGATCAAGCCGATGCTCGCGCGCGGCGAACTGCGCATGGTCGGCGCGACCACCCTGGACGAGTACCGCCAGCACATCGAGAAGGACGCCGCGCTGGAACGGCGGTTCCAGCAGGTCATGGTCGGCGAGCCGAGCGTCGAGGACACCATCGGCATCCTGCGTGGCCTCAAGGAACGCTACGAGGTGCACCACGGCGTGCGGATCATGGACAGCGCGCTGGTCGCCGCGGCCACCCTGTCCGACCGGTTCATCACCGCGCGTTTCCTGCCCGACAAGGCGATCGACCTCGTCGACGAGGCCGCGTCCCGGCTGCGGATGGAGATCGACTCCCGGCCGGTCGAGGTGGACGAGGTGGAACGGGCCGTCCGGCGGCTGGAGATCGAGGAAATGGCGCTGGCCAAGGAAAGCGACCCGGCATCGCAGGTCCGCCTCTCCGCCCTGCGCGCCGAACTGGCCGAGAAACGCGAGGAACTGACGGCGCTCACCGCGCGCTGGCAGAACGAGAAGACGTCCATCGACCGGGTCAGCGAACTGAAGGAACAGCTCGAATCACTGCGCGGCGAGTCCGACCGCGCCGAGCGCGACGGCGACCTCGGCCGGGTCTCGGAACTGCGCTACGGCCGGATACCCGCCCTGGAGAAGGAGTTGGCCACCGCCACCGAGTCCACAAGGGACGGCCAGATGATGCTCAAGGAGGAGGTCGGCCCGGACGACGTCGCGGACGTGGTGTCGGCGTGGACCGGCATCCCGGCCGGGCGGCTGCTTGAGGGCGAGACGGCGAAACTGCTGCGCATGGAGGACGAGCTGTCCAGCCGGGTGGTCGGCCAGGCCGATGCGGTGCGCGCGGTGTCCGACGCCGTGCGCAGGGCCCGCGCCGGCGTCGCCGACCCGGACCGGCCGACCGGTTCGTTCCTGTTCCTCGGCCCGACCGGCGTCGGCAAGACCGAACTGGCGAAGGCGCTGGCCGCGTTCCTGTTCTCGGACGAGCGGGCGATGATCCGGATCGACATGAGCGAGTACTCCGAGAAGCACTCGGTGGCCCGGCTGGTCGGCGCGCCGCCCGGTTACGTCGGCTACGACCAGGGCGGCCAGCTCACCGAGGCGGTGCGTCGCAGGCCGTACTCGGTTGTGCTGCTGGACGAGGTGGAGAAGGCTCACTCGGACGTGTTCGACGTGCTGCTGCAGGTGCTCGACGACGGTCGGCTGACCGACGGGCAGGGCCGCACGGTGGACTTCCGCAACACGATCCTGATCCTCACGTCGAACCTCGGCACACAGGCCTTCGCCGACCAGATGCAGGACGAACTCAGCCGCAAGAACGCGGTACTCGACGCGGTACAGCGGCATTTCAAGCCGGAGTTCCTCAACCGCCTCGACGACACGGTGGTGTTCAACGAGCTGTCATCGGATGAGCTGAAGTCGATCGTGAACATCCAGTTGGAACGGCTGTCCGCTCGGCTGGCCACCCGCAGGCTGACCCTGGACGTCACCCCGGACGCCCGGAGCTGGCTGGCGATGAACGGATTCAACCCGATGTACGGGGCGCGGCCGCTGCGCAGGCTGGTCGCGTCCGCGATCGGCGACCAGTTGGCGAAGGAACTGCTGGCCGGCACGATCCGCGACGGGGACACGGTGTTCGTGGACGAACGGGCGGACAAGCTCGGCCTCGTGGTCGGCCCGGCCAGGCAGCCACCCGTGCAACGCGGGCGAATGTCGGAGCCGTGGCTGCCGACCAGTCGGCCGCAGCCGTCCGACTAATCGGCGGACAGCTGCTCGGCGGTCGTCGGACAATGTGCTGGTAGGAGGGTCGGCCGGGTGGCAGATCGGGCTTGCGCCGCATGGCGGTTGGCACATCACGAGTTGGTCCCGTAGCGCAACTGGCCGACTGTGGATCTTCGCCACGAATCGATTCACCGCTAGTCTCGTCTGTGTGGGCATTCCGGCCTGGGTGTGGTTCACCATCGCGGCGGCCGCGTTGGTGGGCGGGCTCGCCCTGCTTGGGCGCGACCGGGCCACGCGTACCGCCCGCAACCGGGAACGCAGGCGGTGGGCCGCGCTGCGCGGCTGGCAGTTCGCCGAGACCGACCACGTGCTGCTGACCCGCTGGCACGGCGGTGCGATCGCCTACTTCGGCGGCGGTGTGGCCAGGGACGTGGTGGCCGGTTCGACGTTCACCGCGGACGGCCGCCGTCAGGTCTACGTCGCCGACTACGAGACCAACGGCAAGGTCAACTCGGTCCTGGTCGGCGTGCGCTGCCGCAAGCCGATCGGGGTACTCGTCGAGTTGTGGCTGCCGAGCGTGCCGTTCCAGCGGGAACAGATGCCGGACCTGCTCGGGCCGATCGGGCCGCGCTACGCGTTCGTGTCCGACCTGGCCGCGGCCCGCGCGTTGATCACGCCGGACCTGGTGGACGCCGCCGAGGAGATCGGTGGGGACGTCACCGTGCTGTGGCTCGAGGAGGACTGGGTGCTCGCGGCCGCACCGGCACAGGCGAACCCGGCCCGGCTGGAGCGGCTGCTGCGGGATCTCGGCGAGCTGGCGGACGTGGTCGACCCGCTGGAGCTGGAGGGCCGGGAGCCGAAGAAGAAGCCCCGGCTGGACCCCAGCCACGGCAACTCGGCCAACTCGGCCTGAGTCGTACGCCCAGGACCGCTAGCGTGAGGCCATGCGTACCGCGCTCGTGACCGGGGCCACCGCCGGCATCGGAGCCGCTTTCGCCCGCCAGCTGGCCGCCCAGGGCAGCGATCTGGTGCTGGTGGCCAGAACCGCCGACCGCCTCGAAGAACTGGCCGGCGAGCTGCGCGCCGGGCACGGAGTCGAGGTGTCCGTGCTGCCCGCCGATCTGGCCGACGCCGATGGCCGGCAGTTGGTGGCCGACCGCCTCGCGGACCGCGGGAAGCCGATCGACCTGCTGGTCAACAACGCGGGTTTCGGGTTGTCCGGCGAGTTCTGGACCGCGCCGGCCGAGGACCTGCAGGCACAGTTGGACGTCAACGTGACCAGCGTGCTCGGCCTGACTAGGGCGGCGATGCCGGGCATGCTGGCGCGCGGGCACGGCGTGGTGATCAACGTGTCCAGCGTGGCCGGTTTCCTGCCCGGCCGGGGTTCCACGTACACCGCGAGCAAAGCGTGGGTGACCGCGTTCACAGAAGGCCTCGCGTGTTCGCTCGGCGGCACCGGCGTCCGGGTGATCGCGCTGTGTCCCGGATTCACGCGGACCGAGTTCCATGAGCGCGCCAACATCGAGGCGCCGAATACCCCACCCGGGTTCTGGCTGACCGCCGATCGAGTGGTCGCCGACTGCCTCGCCGATCTCCGTCGTGGCCGGGTGATCTCCGTGCCGAGCCCGCAGTACAAGGCCGTGGTCGCGGTCAGCCGGTTGCTGCCGAGGAGCCTGATGCGTCGGCTGGCCAGTGGCGCGCTGGCCGGCCGGGACCGGACCTGACCGGGCGCCAACGAGTTCCCGCTAGGGTGTCAGCCGTGGCGAAGGGTGTGCTGATCGACCGGGCCGGCAGGGCCGAACTCGCGCGGCTGGTCAGCGAACTGGCCGTGATCCACGGACGGGTCACGTTGTCGTCCGGCGCCGAGGCGGACTACTACGTCGACCTCCGCCGGGCCACGCTGCACCACGCGGCCGCCCCGCTGGTCGGCACGCTGCTGCGCCAGCTCACCGCGGACTGGGACTACGTCGCCGCTGGCGGGCTGACACTGGGCGCCGACCCGGTCGCCGGCGCGATGCTGCACGCGGCCGCGGCGGCCGGTGAGGTGCTGGACGCGTTCGTGGTTCGCAAGGCCGCCAAGGAACACGGCATGCAGCGCCGGATCGAGGGCATCGAGGTGAGCGGCCAGCGGGTGCTCGCCGTCGAGGACACGTCGACGACCGGCGCCAGCGTGCTGACCGCGGTGGCCGCACTGCGCGACGCGGGCGCGGACGTGGTCGGCGTCGCCACCGTGCTGGACCGGAACACCGGTGCGCGCCAGGCGATCGAGGCGGCCGGCCTGCCGTACCGGTACCTGCTCAGCAGCGCAGACCTCGGCCTGTAACCGCCCATGATCACACTGTAGGGTGACGCGCGGACGAACGCGTGATGACCATCCCGGCAAAGTAGCTCGCCCGCGCGGTTTCGGCGCTCTACCCTGTTTGTGGAGGGTGCCATGGTCGCGCGAGTGTTGGACGACGTCATCGTTGCCGTGCACTACGCGGTGATGGCGTACATCGTCTTCGGTGGATACCTGGTGTGGCGCTGGCGGCGGACGCTGCTTGTGCACGCGGCCGCGATCGTCTGGGCCGTGATCAGCCTGGCGACCCCGATCAGCTGCCCGCTGACGTTCCTTGAGAACTACTTCCGGCACCAGGGCGGCCTGCCGAGCCTGAACGGCGGGTTCATCAGCACGTACATCACCGGCGTGCTGTACCCGGCGAACGACGTGCTGCTGGTGCAGGTGCTGGCCGGCCTGATCGTGGTGGTCTCCTGGGTGGGGATCTGGCTGCGGTCGCCGCGTCGCAAGCAGCAGCAGGCGAACCCGGACCGCGCGGACCACCACGCGACCCTGGGCTGACCGGCGGTTCTACCGTTACCGGGTGACCGACGATCTGGTGACGGAGGAATTCGGGCCGACCGAGTGGACCACGGGTGAGGTCGGCGTCGGGCCGTGGGTGGGTGCGGCGCCACACGACGACCGCTACGACCCGGAACTGCTCGCGGACGGCGACCGGCGGAACGTGGTCGACGCGTACCGCTACTGGCGGCGTGCCGCGATCGTGGCCGACCTTGACAGCCGCCGGCACCCGTTCCACGTGGCGATCGAGAACTTCCAGCACGACCACAACATCGGCACGGTGGTGCGGACCGCGAACGCGTTCGCCGCGCGGGCGGTGCACATCGTGGGGCGGCGGCGGTGGAATCGCAGGGGCGCCATGGTCACGGACCGGTACCAGCACGTGACGCACCATCCGGACGTGCCGGCGCTGCTTTCCTTCGCGCGGGCCGAAGGCCTGACAGTGGTCGCAGTGGACAACACGCCGGGTTCGGTGCGCCTCGAAGTGACCGAGCTGCCGCGACACGGGCTGCTGTTGTTCGGGCAGGAGGGGCCGGGCCTGACCGAACAGGCGCGGGCGGCGGCCGGGCTTGTGGTGTCGATCGCGCAGTTCGGGTCGACGCGGTCGATCAACGCCGGGGTGGCGGCCGGGATCGTGATGCACGCGTGGGTCCGGCAGCACGCGGACCTCGGGGCGGCGTGGTGATCACCGCGATGATCCGTTCGGGGTTTCCTGTCGACATCATGAACGATTCAGACCGGACGATGGTGAAGTGACGGAACGGGGTGCGCACGCGGCGCCGCAGCTGTGGGCGGCACGCGCGGGGGTGGCGGAGCGGGCGATCTACGCCCGACACCTGCGCCGCCTGTGGGGGCTGCCAGGCACGATGCTTGGTGTGGTCGGCTGGCCGGCGTCGAGTGGGCAGCGGATGTTCGGGCCGTTTCACTACTGGTGGCAGGCGCACGTGCTGGACTGCCTGATCGACGCGCAGCTGCGTTTTCCGACGGGCAAGCGGCGGGCCGCCATCGAACGGATGATCAACGGCATCCACCGGCGCAACGTCGGCACGTGGCTCAACGACTACTACGACGACGTCGCGTGGCTCGGGCTGGCGTTGCTGAGGGCCGAGCAGCACGCCGGGATCCGCCGGCCGGAGGCGCTGCGGGCGATCGCGGCGCGGCTGCGCGATGGCTGGACCGACCACGGCGGCGGCGGGATCTGGTGGCGGCGGCGGGAACGGTACGCGGACGACTTCAAGAACGTGCCGGCGAACGGGCCGGCCGCGATCCTGCTGGCCAGGCTGCCCGACGTGCCCGGTGCCGAGCAGGGTGACCGTGCCGACCGGCAGCGCGCGAGGTCCACTGTGGACTGGATCGAGGAGTACCTGATCGACGAGGACACCGGCCTTGTCTACGACGGCCTGCACGTCCGGCCGGACGGCGAGGTGCGCGAGCTGGAGACGGCGATCTACACCTACTGTCAAGGGGTTTTTATCGGCGCCTGTGTCGAGTTGGCGACCCGGGACAGCGTGGCCGGCGGCGGGACGTGGGCCCGACGGGCGGTGCGCACCATCGAGGCGGTCGCGGGGCACGTGACGGTGGCGGACGAACTCGGCCCGGTGCTGCGCGGCCAGGGCGGTGGCGACGGCGGGTTGTTCGGCGGCATCCTGGCGCGGTACCTGGTGCTGGCCGCGACGTCGCTGCCGGTGCTTGGCGCGGAGTACGCGGGTGCGGCACAATTGGCGGCGAATCTGGTCTACGCTTCCGCGGAAGCCGCGTGGCGCAACAGAACCATCGCACCGGGCGGGCCGCTGTTCGGTCCGGAGTGGACGAAGCCGGCGGTGCTGCCCGGCCGCACGGGCCGACCGGAACGCGACCTGTCGGTCCAGGCGGGCGCGTGGATGCTCCTTGAGGCGACGGCGGGTCTCGAACGGGCCGGCGTCCAGCCGACTTGACGGCTGGTGTGGGGCGGCTGTTCGACTTCGCCCGGGAGTGGCCGATCCGGGTCGGGCTGGTCGAGGCCGACGGTCTGGTGCGCCACATCGCGCTCTCGGGGCCGGGGTCAGGGGCAGCCGCAGGATTGCCGGTGCACCATGGTCGGCGGGATGCGGACGATGCTGGACGGTCGGTCCGGGTCGGCGATGCGTTCGATCAGCAGCCGCACGGCCGTCGTCGCGATCTGTTCGACGGGCTGGGCCGTCGTGGTGATCGGTGGGTCGACCAGGTCCGCCCAGTCGACGTCGTCATGGGCCACGACCGCGAGGTCCTTCCCGATCCGTCGGTGACATCGTTGGGCCGCACGCAGAACGCCCACCAGCACGACGCCGTCGCCGGCCACCACCGCGGTCGGCGGCACGGGCAGGTCGAGCAGGCTCGCCATCTCCGCCGTCGCCGCCGCTGCCGGGCCGCTGGCCACCAACTCGGGGTCCCACACGAGTTTCGCGCGGCCGAGGCCGAGTCGGTAGCCGAGCAGCCGTTCGGCCGACGTGCTGATCGCGGCCGGCGCGGTGACCATGGCGATCCGCCGGTGGCCGAGTTCGCCAAGGTGGCGCACCAGGTCCGACGTCGCCTGCACGTTCTCCGGGCCGACCTGGTCGGCGCCGGTGTGCTCGGGCACCCGGTCCAGCAGCACCGTCGGCACGCCGAGTCGGCGCAGTTCGGCGGGGGCGCCGTCGGCGGCCGTCGGCGTGAGCAGGATGCCCTCGACGCGCCGGGATCGCAACGCCCGCAACGCGATTCCTTCCGGCTCGTCGTCGTCGTGGGTGTCGGCGAGGATCAGGGTGTAGCCGGCGGCGGTCGCCGCGGTCTCGACGGCGGCGATCAGTGTTGCCGCGTGCGGGTTGCCGGCCAGCGGCAGGGCCAGGCCGAGCGTGCGGGTGCCGCCGGTGACGAGGGACCGCGCGATGGCGTCGCCGGTGTAACCCGTCTGGGCGACCGCGGCGAGCACGCGGTCTCGGGTGTCCGGGGCCACCGGGCGGGTGTCGTTGACCACGTGGGACACCGTCGTGATCGAGACACCGGCCAGCCGAGCCACGTCACGCATCGTTACCATGTCACTCCAACGTGGAGGGCAAGCGCTTGCGCAATCGCTTGCCGACAGCACCCGATCGTGAGCGCATCATGCCCGATAGCCGTAGTCTCGGCCCGGCAGGACACTCCGGGATCGGGGGACGGATGAGCAAGGCCGGAGTGCTGCTGGTTGGCCTCTGCACGGTCGACGTCGTGCAGCGGGTGACCGAGCTGCCGTCGCCCGGCCAGAAAGTGCAGTCCACCGGGGTCGAACTGGTCGCGGGCGGCCCGGCCGCCAACGCCGCGATCACCGTGGCGGCGCTTGGCGGGCGGGCACAGCTGGTCACCGTTCTCGGCGGCCATCCGCTGGCCGGGCTGGCTCGGGCGGACCTCATTGGCCACGGCGTGCGCATCCTGGACACCCGCCCGGACCGCGTCGACCCGCCCACGGTGTCGTCGGTCGCGGTGCGGGAACGCGATGGCGAGCGGGTTGTGGTGTCGCACAACGCGATTGGCATATCGGCGGACGGCCAGATGCCGTACTGGCCCGCGCTGCTCGCCGAGGCCGGCGCGCTGCTCGTGGACGGGCACCATCCCACACTTGCGGTCGCGGCGGCACGTGCGGCCCGTGGTCGGCACGTCCCCGTCGTGCTCGACGCCGGTAGTGACAAGCCGGTGCTGGCCGAGCTGTTGCCGCTGGTCGACGTATGCGCCTGCGCCGCCACCTTCCGGCTCGGCCGGGCCACCGAGCGGGCCGTGCACGATCTCGGCGTGCCGGTCGTGATACGCACCGACGGCGCCGCACCGGTGCGCTGGTCGGTGGCGGCCAACGCGGATAAACACCCGGTCACCGGCGAGGTCAAGCCGCCGACGGTGACCCCGAAGGACACCCTTGGCGCCGGCGATGTCTGGCACGGCGCACTGGCCGCAGGCGTCGCCGAACTCGGCCGGGTGCCCGACGCGACAGACCTGCCCGGCTTGATCGACGCGGCAAACCAGGTGGCCGCGCGACGGGTCGGCGTTGCGGGGGCGCGGGCATGGCTACGGACCTGAGCGCGCCCACGTTCGCGGACCTGGTGGCCGCGGCGAATCAGTTGGCGGACAACGGGAAGCGCCGCATTCTTGGCATTACCGGTGCGCCGGCGGCCGGTAAGTCGACATTGGCCCGACGGCTCGTGGCGGCTCTCGGTGACCGGGCCGTCGAGGTCGGCATGGACGGATTTCATTTGGCGCAACGGGAACTGGCTCGTCTTGGTCGATCGGATCGGAAAGGGGCGCCGGATACGTTCGACGCCGTCGGCTACGTCGCGCTGTTGCGGCGGTTGCGGGCGGGTGGGCCGGACACGGTGTACGCGCCCGAGTTTCGTCGTGACCTGGAGGAGCCGGTCGGTAGTGCGATTCCGGTTCCCCCGAGCGTGCCGCTTGTGGTCACTGAGGGCAACTACCTGCTGCTGGACGACGGGCCGTGGCGGCATGTGCGGCCACTGCTGGATGAGGTGTGGTTCCTCGCCCCGCCGGAGGATCAGCGGCTTGCCCGGCTGGTCGGCCGGCACCGGGCGTTCGGGCGGACCGAGGTGCAGGCACGGGATCGGGCGTTCGGCTCTGACCAGGCGAACGCGACCCTGGTCGCGGCCACCGCCGGCCGGGCGGATCGGATCTTCGCTGGCTGGATCGGGTGACCGTCAGTTGTCGGCGCCGACCTCGGCCGGCTGGCAGGGCTTCGCGGCCGTTCTGCGCATTTCCTGGCGGTAGCGCCACAGGCCGTACGCCGTGCCGATCACGAAGAACGCGATACTGATCACCAGCGCCGCGGTCTTCACCCACGGGAACTGATTGAGCAGCCCGGCCCCGTAGTATCCGGCCAGCACCAGCGCCGGCACCCACAGCACGGCACCGACCGCGGTGCTCGCCATGTAGCGCCGGGCATCCATGCGCGCGGCCCCGGCGATCAACGGAGCCAAGGTCCGGATCCACGGGATCCACCTGGCCAGCACCACCGACCACCAGCCATGCCGGTCGAGGAACTGCTGCGCGCGGGCGAGTCTCTCGTGCGTGAGCACCCGGGCACCTGGACGGCCGACCAGCGTGGTGCCGGTGTGCCGCCCGATGTAATAGCCGACCTGGTTGCCGATCACCGCGACCACGACCGCGGTCGCCGAAAGGGCGAACGCGTTCACCGGGCTGTCCCGCTGGGACAGCACCACACCCGCCGTGAACAGCAGCGAGTCGCCGGGCAGGAACAGGCCGATGACGAACGCGCACTCGACGAACACGAACACCAACACGATGACCCACACCATGAGCGGACCTGCGGTCTCCAGGTGACCGAAGGGAAAGATGTGGTGTCCGGCGGCTAGGCGCACCTGTTGAGCGTACGTGGTCATCAGGTGCGCCCGCCGACGGTTGGCGAATACGCTGGCTAACCGCCCGCGACCTGCGCGAGCGGCCGTTCAGCCGGGGCGTCGTCGTAGTAGTCCGATCCGGTGGTCTGATCCGGGCCGGTGCCGGTGCGGACGGCACGGACGATGGCCGTCGCGACGAGCGTGACCACCAGGTTGGCGATCAACACGACGGCACCCACATAGATCTGCACGGTGGACGTGCCGAACGGATGCCACCCGAACAGGGACAGTTTGCCCAGCGCGAGCGCGGAACCGCCGAAGTGACCCTTTCCGGTGGCGGCGGGGATCGTGTAGAGCAGGTAGATCCCCCAGCCCATGCCGACCACCCAGCCGGCGATCAGCGCCCACGCGTGCAGCCACCGCGTGTACAGCGAGATCGCGACGGCCGGCAACGTCTGCAGGATGAGCACGCCGCCGATGAGCTGCAGGTCGATGGAGAACTGCGGGTCGATCGCGATCACGAACACCACGGCGCCGAACTTCACCACCAGCGACGCGACCTTCGCCTGCCGCGCTTCCTGTGCCGCGGTGGCGGATTTACGTATATAGGCCTTGTAGATGTTGCGGGTCCACAGGTTGGCCGCGGCGATCGACATGATCGCGGCCGGCACCAGCGCGCCGATCCCGATGGCCGCGAACGCGATACCGGCGAACCACGGCTGGAACGAGTGGTCGAACAGCACCGGGATGATGGTGTTGGTGTCGGGTTTCTTGGTGGCACCATTGACGATCGGCTTGACGCCGGCCGATATCGCGACGTAGCCGAGCAGCGCGAGCAGGCCGAGCAGCAGCGAGTACGCGGGCAGCGCGATCATGTTCTTCTTGATCACGGTCCGGCTGCGGGACGCGAGCACCCCGGTGACCGAGTGCGGGTACAGGAACAGCGCGAGCGCCGAGCCGAGCGCGAGGGTGGCGTACTGGAGCTGGTTGTTGTTGGTGAGCAGGATCGAACCGGCCGGCTTGCCGGTGGCCGGGTTCTTCTTGGCCAGCGCGGTGGCCGCGTGGTCGAAGATGCTCGCCCAGCCGCCGAGGTGCGCCGGCAGGTAGATCACCGCGACGAGAATCACCGCGTAGATCAACACGTCCTTGACGAACGCGATCAGCGCGGGGGCACGCAGGCCGGACGTGTACGTGAACAGCGCGAGGATCACGAACGCGATGAACAGCGGCAGGTGCCCGAGGATGCCGGACGAGTTCAGCCCGATGGTGCGCAGGACGGCTTCCAGCCCGGCGAGTTGCAGCGCGATGTACGGCATGGTCGCGACGATGCCGGTGATCGCCACGAGCAACGCCAGCACCGGCGAACCGTGCCGGCCGAGCACGAAGTCGGCCGGGGTCACGTAACCGTGCGCGCGGGACACCGACCACAGGCGCAGCGCGGGCAGGAACACGATCGGATACAGCACGACGGTGTAGGGCAGGGCGTAGAAGCCGATCGCCCCCGCGCCGAAGACCAGTGCCGGCACCGCGACGAACGTGTAAGCCGTGTAGAG
>DATBCR010000439.1:0-6806 GCA_036270375.1 Pseudonocardiaceae bacterium
ACCGTTCGTACAAGAACCGTTCTCACAAGGAGCACCCACGATGCGTTCCCTCGCCATCGCACGGCACACCTGCGAGGACTACCACCCCGGTCTGCTCGCCGCGCTCGACGCGATCCCACTGGACAAGCGGGAGGCACCAGACAGCGACGTCGTGGAGATCTACCGTGCCCACCGGGGTCCAGGGCTGCTCGTGCCGACGGAGTACGGCGGTGCGGCGGCCGGCCCGCTCGACGCGGTCCGGGCGCAGCGGGGACTGTCCGCCGCGTCCCCATCGCTCGGCGTCGCATCGGTGATGCACCACTTCACGGTGGCCATGCTGTTCAGCCTCGCGGCCAACGCGGACCGGCTCACACCGGCACAGGTGAAGCTGCTCTCCGGCGTGGCAGGCGTAGCCGGCGACGGACTGCTGCTCGCGTCGGGCTGGGCCGAGGGCCGCACCGATCAGAACATCCTCACCCCCTCGGTCACCGCACAGCGGGTTGACGACGGCTACCTGGTCAACGGAGCCAAACAGCCGTGCAGCCTGTCCAGGGCGATGGACCTGCTGACCGCGAGCGTCACCCTGACCGAGCCGGACGGCCGGCCGGGACTCGCGCTCCTGCTCATCCCGGCGAACCTGCCGGGCATCCGGGTGGAGCCGTTCTGGTCCACGCCGATCCTGGCCGCCGCGCAGAGCGACCGAGTGGTGCTCACCGACGTGCGGGTGCCGGCGGAACTTGTCATCCACAGCACGCCGGAGGACCAGGACCGCCTCGACGACCTGCAGACCGCCGGCTTCACCTGGTTCGAACTGCTGGTCACGTCCGCCTATACCGGGGCCGCGTCCACTCTGGTGGAGCGGGTGCTGGCGACCGGAAGGGGCACACCGGGCGACCGCGCCGAACTCGGCACCCGACTGGCCGCGGCCATCGACCTGGTCGAGGGCGCGGCACGGACGATCGAGTGCGGCCTGGCCGGCGACGAGGCGGTCGCCGCGACGCTCGTCGCCCGCTACACCGTCCAGGATCTACTGTCCGGCGTCGTCGACACCGCGGCCGAAATGCTGGGCGGCATGGGTTTCATCAAATCCTTCGACGTCGCCTATCTCGCGTCCGCCGTGCGTGCGCTCGCCTTCCATCCGCCGTCGAGGGGCAGCGTCGCCGGCGCACTTGTGGACTACCTGGAGGGCAAACCGCTCGTGTTGTCCTGAGCCGGCGAAACATCACCCAAGGAGGCGTCATGGACCAGCAGAACCCGTTCGAATCACCAGTGACCTTCCGGTTGCACAGAGCCGAATACCTGGCCTTCTTCGTCCTGTCGATCGTGCTCATTTTTCTCCATCTATCCAGCATCCGCTGGATTCCGTTCATCGCGCTGTTCGCCTACATCGATCTGATCGGCTACATCCCCGGCGCGATCGCGTTCCGGCGCAGCCCGGACCACCGGATCTCCAAGACCTACTACGTGCTGTACAACACGATGCACAGTTTGGTCACTCAGTCCATTGTGGTCGGTCTGTGGATGTTGTTCGTCCGACCGGAGTGGGCGTTGCTCGCCATCCCGTTCCACGTCTTCGGTGACCGAGGGGTGTTCGGTAACTTCCTCAAGCCGTTCGGCCTGCCGTTCGAACCGACGCCGACGCCGATCTACGGGCGGCTGGTGGCCTGGATGCAGGCCGGGTCGGCGACCACCGGCCGGGTGCCGGTGCCGGCCCCGGCCGATGCCGGCGTCACGCTGTCAGAGGCGAGCCGGTGAGTTCACCGGCCGGCACAACGGCGAACCGCACCGCACGGCAGGGCGAGGACAGCGCCAGGTTCGCGCTGCGCAAGGTCGCATCGGGCGTGACCGTACTGACCGTCAGCGCGGACGGCATCGCGCACGGCGCGACGGTCAGCGCGATCATGCCGATCTCGCGGGACCCGGTGGTACTCGGTGTGTGCCTACGGACCGCCTCCGCGCTGGCCACCATGGCGATCCGCACCGGCTGGTTCTCGGTCAACGTCCTGGCAGGCGAACAGAGTGGGCTGGCCGCTGTGTTCGCCCAGCCGGGCCGGAAACCGGGGCCGGCGCAGTTCTCCGGTCTGGACTGGACTCTCGACCGGATCACCTCGGCACCGCTGCTCGGCGGATGCCTCGCCCATCTCGCCTGTCGGGTCGCCGGCACGCACCGGATCGGCGACCACGACCTGATCATCGCCGAAGTGGTTGGCGGGTCGGCAACCCATGGCATCCCGCTGCTCACCTTCGGCGGCCGGCTGCACGACGACACCGAGGGGGAACTGGTTCCACTCGGCCTACCGCGCGACCAGGTATTGGCAAGCCCCGCCACAACCCGAAAAGGGAGTGAACCGACATGACCGACGCCGTACCGATCGAGGCGGACTGGGACAACGCACCCGGCCTGCTCGACGGCGCTGCGAACCTGACCCTCACCGTCGAGCAGTGCGACCTGGCCTACTGGTTCACCTCGGTCGCCCAGGGCACGCTGCGCGGCCGCCCGCTCGGCTACTCCAGCACCGTGCACACTCCGGACTACCTGCGCGAGCCCGGTCCGCTGCGCGAGGCGCTGACGCTGGAACTGGTGTACCGCACCCTGGACGAGGAGGCCGCCACCCGGGTGCTCGCCGACTACGTGGCCACCGCGCCGGACATCCCCGAGTTGGAGTTCTTCAGCACCCAGCTCATCGATGAGGCACGCCACCACATGATCTTCCGCAACCACCTGCTCGACCTGGGCCACCCGGCGGCCGGCCTGATGGACTGGATCCGCGACACCGGAGCCGAGTACAAGCGCGGCATCCTCACGCCGATACAGCGCTTCGCCAGCACGATCGCCCGCGACGAGTCCGATTTCGTCGGCGCGGTGATCGCCTTCGCGATCATCATCGAGGGCGTGCTCGCCGCATCCACCGAGTTGAGCGAACGCAAGTGGAGCGTGCTGGATCCGGTGGCCGGTGAGATCGCCCGAGGCGCGGCGATCGACGAGATCCGGCACCTCACGGTCGGCACGTCCTACGTCCGTGCGCATCTGATCAAGCACCCCGAGTCCCGCGACCACATCCTCGATGTACTGCGCAGGGGCCGGCAGCTGTGGTCCGAACTGGACGACGAGGAATTCGTCATGCACAGGGAACGTCTGTTCCAGGAAGGGATCGAGCCGCACCGCCATGCCCTGCGCGACTACGAACTGTTCCCCGGCACCCTGTTGATCGACACGACGCCGCAGTCGCGTTGGGACCTGGCCGCCAGGTGGAACGACGACCTTGCCGACGCGCGACTGGCCTACATGGGCCTGCCGGAGGCCATCGACCTACTACGCGCCAAGGCACCGCGCATCCTCTGACGACCTCACGCACCGGGAGAATGTCGTGAATCAGCAGAAGACAGCCATCGACGGGCCGGTGTTGCACCGGTCACTGAGTACGTCGAAGATCGTGTTCCTCGTCGTCGCGGCGGCCGCGCCGCTCGCGGCGATGGTCGGCACCGTGCCGCTCGCCTTCGCCATCGGCAACGGGGCCGGCGTGCCGGCCACGTTCGCCTTCGCCAGCCTGACCCTGCTGTGCTTCTCGGTCGGCTACGCCGCGATGAGCCGCCGGATCGTCAACACAGGTGGGTTCTACACGTACGTCGCACGGGGTCTCGGTCGGCCGACCGGGGTCGCGGCCGGACTGGTCGGGGTGATCGCCTACAACACGCTCACCATCGGCATGGTCGGGGCGTTCGGCTACTTCGCGCAACTGGTCGCGTCGTCGCACGGGCTGCGACTGCCGTGGGAGGTGTGGTCGGCACTGGCGATCGTCGTCGTCGGGGTGCTCGGCTACCGGCAGATCAACGTGAGCGCCCGGATCATGGCGGTGCTGACCGTGGCCGAGGTGGCCATCCTCGCCCTGCTCGTCATCGGCATCGTCGGGCACCTGCACGGTGGGGCACTGCCGGCGGCGTCCTTCGACCCGAGCAAGGTGCTGGTCCCCGGGCTCGGTGTCGCGCTGATGTTCGCCTTCATGTCCTTCACCGGATTCGAGTCGGCGGCCAACTACGGCGAGGAGGCACCCCGGCCCGAACGCAGCGTGCCGGTGGCGACATACGCCGCCGTGCTGCTGATCGGCTTCTTCTACACGCTGACCAGTTGGGCCGCGGTCGGTGGGGTCGGCGCGACGCGACTGCGGGACGTGGCCGGGCAACAGCTCGGTGACCTGTTCCCCAACCTGAGCAGCACCTACGTCGGCAGCCCGGCCACCATCGCGATGCAGGTGCTGATCTGCACCAGCCTGTTCGGCGCGACCCTCGCCATGCACAACGCGGCCAACCGGTACGGGTACGTGCTTGGCCGTGAGCGGGTGCTGCCGTCCTGGTTGGGCGCCGTGCACCGCACCCACGGCTCGCCGTACCGGGCGAGCGCCGTGCAGACGACGCTGACCATCCTGGTGGTCGCCGCGTTCGCGGTCGGCGGCCTCGACCCGTACACCAACCTGGCCACCACCATGCTCGGGCTGGGCACCCTGGCCATCGTGCTGCTGCAGGCCGCCGCGGCCGCCTCGGTGATCGCCTTCTTCCGGACCAGGTCCGACCGCCACTGGTGGCGCACCATCGTGGCGCCGCTGCTCGGGTGTGCCGGCCTGCTCACCACCGTGGTCCTGCTGCTGGTGAACTTCTCGCTGGTGACCGGCACCACCGCGGTTGTGGTGAACCTGTTGCCACTGCTGCTGTTGCTCGCCACGGTCGGCGGCATCGCCTACGGCCTGTGGCTGCGCTCGGCACGGCGGCAGAGGTACGCGCTGTTGGCGACCGTGCCCGTCCGAGACGAACCGCGGCCGGTGGCCCGGTCCGTGCCGTCCGCCGCACGCTGAGCGAAAGGCAGTCCGGTGCACGACACGAGAACCCTGCTCGAGCCGGACACGGCCGCCCGGCTCGGCCGGCGGGGCCATGTCCTCGACCCCGCGATCGCCGAAGGCGTGAAGCGGCGGGCCGAGGCGATCCATGACCGTGACGCCCTGCGGGCGGAGTTGCGCGCCGCCCGCAAGGGTGCCGAACCGGCGGACCGAGCGGCGGCGCGGGCGGGCAAGGCGCGGCTGGCCGAGTTGGAGGAGGACTGCCGGACCACCGAACGCGAACTGCGGGCCGCGTTGCTTGCGGTGCCCAACGTGCCCGCCGACGAGGCGCCGGACGGTGGCCCGACCGATCCGCCGGTGGAGATCCGCGAGTGGGGCAGCCGGCCGGAATTCGACTTCGCCGCGCGCGACCACGTCGAACTCGGTGGCACGCTTGGGATCCTCGATCCGCGCCGGGCCGCGAAACTCTCCGGCGCACGGTTCGCCGTCACCGTGGGCGCCGGGGCGCGACTGGCGCGGGCGTTGGCCGCGTTCCTGCTGGACATCCATACCGACGAGCACGGTTACCGGGAGTACGGCCTGCCCCACCTGGTCACACCGGAGACGATGACCGGCACCGGGCAACTGCCCAAGTTCGCCGACGATTTGTTCGGCACCGAGCTGGCCGGCCGGCCGCTGCTGCTGATCCCGACCGCCGAAGTACCACTGGTCAATCTGTACCGCGACGAAATGCTCGACGAGGGCGCGCTGCCGCTCGCGCTGACCGCGCACACCTCGTGCTACCGAAGCGAGGCGGGCTCCTACGGCCGGGACACCAAGGGCCTGATCCGGGTGCACCAGTTCGAGAAGGTCGAACTGGTGCGGTTCTGCGCGGCCGAGCGGTCGGCCGAGGAACTGGACGTGATCGTCGGCCACGCGGAAACATGCCTGCGCAGGCTCGGGCTGCACTACCGGGTGGTGGACCTGCGCAGCGGCGATCTCGGTTTCAGCGCCCGGCGAACCTACGACATCGAGGTCTGGCTGCCCGGCCAGGACGCCTACCGGGAGATTTCCTCCTGTTCGGACTGCGGCACGTTCCAGGCGAGAAGGGCCAATATCCGAATGCGGCGGCCGGGCGGGGAGAAAGCGTTCCCGGCCACACTGAACGGGTCGGCGCTGCCCATCGGCCGCACCATGGTGGCGATTCTCGAGCAGTACCAGATGGCCGACGGATCGGTGATCATTCCACCCGCGCTCGCCCAATACGCGGGATTCTCCCGACTCGCGCCGGACGGCACACCGACGGATACGCTGACCGGATCCTGACCGCGTGCTGACCGGAGCTGCCTGCGCCGGCAAAACCATTTACAATGAAGGCCGACGAGCAGGCGGGCCATCGGGTCGCGCCGGGAGGGGTCACGTATGGCGGTAAGCGGTTTCGCACTGTTCAACACGAAAATCGGCCGATGCGGCATCGTGTGGCGGGCGGGAGCCGTAGTCGGAGTGCAACTGCCGGAGACGAATGTCCGGGCCACCAGGGCTCGCGTGCGGCGGCTGCATCCGGACGCGCCCGAGACCGACCCACCCGGTTTCGTCCGCACCGCGATCGACCGCATCATCGCGCTGATCGAGGGCGAATCCGTCGACCTGTCCGCCATCAGGCTCGACATGACCGGTGTGTCGCCGTTTCACCGGAAGGTGTATGAGGCGGCGCGGGAAATTCCACCCGGCGAAACACAGACGTACGGTGGCATCGCGACCGCGATCGGCGCTCCCCGCTCAGCAAGGGCCGTCGGGCAGGCACTCGGTCGCAACCCGTTCGCGATCGTGGTGCCATGCCATCGTGTCATCGCCGCGGGCGGGCGAACCGGTGGCTTCTCGGCGAACGGCGGTGTCGACACGAAAGTGCGGCTGCTCGCCATCGAGCAGGCATCGATACAGTCCGGGAAAACGGCTGCGAAACCGACCGCGAGTCCGGCGCCGGTCGACGTCGGCGTGGCGGCGCTGACCGGCACCGGA
>DATBCR010000440.1:0-9237 GCA_036270375.1 Pseudonocardiaceae bacterium
CGATCGTGGTGGAAGACCTCCACGTGGCCGGGATGCTGCGCAACCGACGGCTGGCCCGGCACATCGCCGGGGTCGGCTGGGGTGAGCTGCGGCGGCAACTGGACTACAAGACCCGCCGGTACGGCGGGCGTCTGGTGGTCGCCGACCGCTGGTACCCGTCGTCGAAGACCTGCTCGAACTGCCATGCGGTGAAAGCCAAACTGCGGCTGTCCGACCGGACGTTCCACTGCGACCAGTGTCATTTCACGCTGGATCGTGATCTCAACGCCGCCCGCAACCTCGCGGCGTTGGTGACCTCCCACAGTTGGTGGGCGACAGAAAACGAGCCCGCTGGAAACTCCGGTAAGACCAGCCTGGCTGGCAGCGGGTACCGCCACGGGAAGACCCACCCGCACAACACCGGGTGGGCCAACGCCGCGCCGCAAGGCGACGGCTCACGACACGTTTTCGCACGTACCGTGAACGGTGAGAGGCTTAGCGGCGTGAGCAGACAGCGGCAGCCGTTGCGGTTGGCCATCCTTGAGGCGGAACGGGTCCTCGGTGACGCCGGTGTCGAGTCACCCCGCGTGGACGCCGAACTCATCGCGGCGCACGTGCTCGGTGTCGAACGCGGCCGGCTGCCGATGGTGCCGCTCGTCGACCCGCCCGTCGTGGACGCGATCGGCCAACTCGTCGGGCGCCGCGCCAAACACGTGCCGTTGCAGCACCTGACCGGGTGGGCCGCGATGGGCGACATCACCGTCGGTGTCGGGCCTGGTGTGTTCGTGCCCCGGCCGGAGACCGAGCTGCTGCTGGAATGGGGGCTGGCCCGCCTGCGTGACGTCGAGCACCCGGTGGTCGTCGACCTGTGCACCGGTTCCGGCGCGCTCGCCCTCGCGGTGGCCAGCGCACGGGGGGACGCGACTGTGCACGCCGTGGAGTCCGACGGCGTCGCGCTCGCCTGGGCACGGCAGAACGCCGAGGTCCGCGCCCAGGCCGGCGACACCCCGATCCGCCTCTACGCGGGCGATGTCACCGAGCCGACCGTGTTCGCCGACCTGGACGGCACCGTGCACCTCGTGCTGTGCAACCCGCCCTATGTCCCCGACGGCACCCGCGTGCCGCCGGAGGTGGCCGAGCACGATCCGGCCGTCGCGGTGTTCGCCGGTCCGGACGGGCTGAACGTGATCCGTCCGGTCGTCGCACTTGCCGCGCGGCTGCTCACCGTCGGCGGTGGCCTCGCGATCGAGCACGATGACACGCACCAGCGGTCGGTGCCCGCGCTGCTGGCCGCCCGCCGGGTGCTCACCGACGTCACCGACCACCCGGACCTGGCCGGCCGCCCCCGGTTCACCACCGCGCTGCGCGCTGCCGGAGCGGCCTGACCCGTCCACCGTCGACTATGGCAGGATCGTTTCGTGTCCACGGTTTATGACTGCAACCGCCGCGATGAGCGGGAGGCCGGGCTGGCCGCCGCCGCGAGCACGGTTCGGTCGTCCCGGCTGGTGGTTTTCCCGACCGACACGGTCTACTGCATCGGCTGCGACGCGTTCGACCCGGTCGCGGTGCGCTCCCTCGGGGACGCCAAGGGCCGCGGTCCGAGCATGCCGCTGTCGGTGCTCGTCGGCTCGTGGTCCACCGTGGACGGTCTGGTGCTGTCCGTGCCGAAGCGGGCGCGGGACCTGATCGAGGCGTTCTGGCCGGGCGGCCTGTCCATCGTGCTGCCGCACGCGCCGTCGCTGGCATGGGATCTCGGCGAGACGCGGGGCACCGTGATGATCCGGATGCCGCTGCACCCGGTCGCGCTGGAACTGCTGCGTGAGATCGGCCCGATGGCCCAGTCCGGCGCCAGCCTGACCGGCCGTCCGGCGGCCACCACGATCGAGGACGCCAAGGCGCAGCTCGGCGAGTCCGTGCAGATCTACCTCAACGGCGGACCCACGGTCTCGAGCGACTCGGTGCCGTCGTCCATCGTCGACCTGACCGACGAGACCCCCCGGTTGCTGCGCGAGGGCGCGGTGAGCCGGGCGGAGGTGACCGAGGTGCTCGGCACCCTGGTCGCCTGAGCCCGTGGGCCCGTTTGCCGACGCCACACCGGCCGGCCTGCCGGTCCGGGAGTACCTCCTGGTCGCGCTGACCGCCGCCGCCGTCACGTTCCTGCTCACCGGTCTCGTCCGCAAGTTCGCGGTCCGGCTTGGCGCGGTCGCCGTGCCGAGGGCGCGGGACATGCACGCGGTCGTGATGCCGAGGATGGGTGGGCTTGCGATCTACCTCGGCGTCGTCGGCGGAATGCTGCTGGCGCACCAGCTTCCGGTGCTGCGCCGGGCTTTCACGTACTCGCTCGACCCGTACGCGGTGCTCATCGGCGGCGGCGTGATCGTGCTCGTCGGCGCGCTGGACGACCGGTTCGAACTGGACTGGCTGACCAAGCTGGCCGGCCAGATCACCGCGGCGGGCCTGCTGGTGCTGCTCGGCCTGCAGTGGGTGGAGTTCTGGGTGCCGTGGGGTAGCCAGGGCGGCGGCGGGCTCGGCTCGGTGCTCGTGCTCGACCAGAACGAGGGCGGCGTGCTGTCCGTGCTGCTGGTGGTCACGATGGCCAACGCGATCAACTTCGTGGACGGCCTTGACGGCTTGGCCGCCGGCATCGGGTTGATCGCCGCCATCGCCACGTGCGCGTTCTCGTTGGGGCTGCTGGACAACTCGCACGGCAACGTGACGAACTACCCGCCGGCGCTGATCGCCGCGACGCTCGCCGGCGCCTGTCTCGGCTTCCTGCCGCACAACTTCCATCCGGCCCGGATCTTCATGGGCGACTCCGGATCGATGCTGATCGGACTGATGCTGGCGGCCGCGAGCACATCCGCGTCCGGCAAGATCAGTTACGTCACGCTCAGCGCCAAGGACGCGGTCGCGCTGCTGTCGCCGCTGCTCGTGGTCGCAGCCGTGTTGTTCGTGCCGCTGCTTGACCTGCTGATGGCCGTGGTCCGCCGGACCCGGCGCGGCGAGAGCCCCGCGGCACCCGACAAGATGCACCTGCACCACCGGATGCTGGACATCGGCCACTCGCACCGCAGGGCCGTGCTGCTGATCTACCTGTGGGCCGGGGTGATCGCGTTCGGCGCCGTGTCGCTGACCCTGTTCAACACGCAGGTGTCCATCTGGGGGATCGTGATCGGCCTGCTCCTTGCGGTGCTGGTGTCCGCCGTGCCCCGGCTGCGGGACCGCGGCCGACGTCAAACGGCCTGATCAACGAGCTGTCAATGGGGGGTGCCGGCGGCAACCGGACGACCGTACTGTAAATTTGTGGGCATCAGTTCGAGACATCTCCCAACGAAGCGGGGTGATCCCGGTGCCCACCGATCGCATGGCGGTCCGGTTCGCTCAGCGCCGTGTCCACAACGGCCACGGACGGCGGGTTGGCTACTCGGACATCTGTGATAGCGTCTGCGGCAAGCCCCCCAAGCCGGGGGTTCGATGCCTTGTGCCGCCTTACGTGGCACACCAGGGCCACCCGGCCCAACTCCTACGCGCCCGAGACGATGCGCCCGAGACCACGAGGAGTTGCTGTTGAGAGATCGCCGCATGCGGGATGTCCCGGAATAGCCGAGCATGCCGAACAGCGATCCCCCAGGCCTGTGGCGGTTGGTCGGTGTCGGCACGACAATGGCCGTGCTGATCGCCGGCGGATTGTTGATTGGCCTGTTCATCGACTCGCGTGCGCACACGGTGCCGGTATTCACCCTTGCCGGTCTCGGTATCGGTATGGCGGCCACCATTTGGTACGGCTACGCGAAGTTCCGGAGGTTCTGGTCATGATCGAGCACGAGGGCGACAGATGTCATCGTTGAAGGAAGCCGCGGCGAACGTGCCGGCGTCGGCCGTGATGAGCCTGCGCAGGCCCCTGCTGATCTCCGCCGTCATCGGCATGGTGGGCCTCGTCGTCTCCGGGCTGCTCGGCCATCTCGTGATGGGCATTCTCGGCTGTATCGGTCTTGGACTCGGACTGTTCAACTCACGTTTGCTCCAGCGTGATGTGCTCAACGTGATCTCGCGGGAGAACCCGTCCAAGAAGGCCGTCGGGGTGCTGTCCGCGCGCCGCCTGCTGATGATCACCGCGATCGCCGTCGCCCTCGGCATCTTCATCCGGCCGGACGGCCTCGGTGTCTTCTTCGGACTCGCCGTCTACCAATTCGTCAACATCGTGCACACGGCCTTGCCGGTATTGAAGGAGCGTCGCCAGCAATGACCGAGTACGTCCGCGCGACCACCGACATCAAGATCGGGGATCACCCCGAGTGGCATCTGTTCGGCCTCACCCTGAATGCCGACACGATCATCTCCACGCTGATCGCGTCCGCGATCCTGGTGATTCTCGGATTCGTGGTGCGCGCGAAGGTCACCTCCGGCCCGCCCGGCGGAATCCAGTTGTTCTTCGAGACCGTCACCAGGACCCTGCGGGAGCAGATCGAGACCACGGTCGGCGTCCGGGTCGCCCCGTACCTCGTTCCGCTGTCGGTGTCGCTGTTCTGTTTCATCCTGATCGCCAACTGGCTCTCCGTGCTGCCGCTGACGATCAACGGCAAGGAACTGCTGCCGGCGCCCGCCGGTGACGTGAACCTGGTGTTCGCGCTCGCGCTGATGGTGTTCGTCTGGAAACACGTCGTCGGGGCGCGCCGGCACCACGGTTTCGGCCGGCAGATCGTGCACACACTCAAGGGCCACGATCCCAGGTTCGCGCCGATGTGGGTGATCGAGGAGGTCAGCGGCGTCCTGTCGCACTCGCTGCGGCTGTTCGGCAACATCCTGGCCGGCGGGATCATGCTGCAGGTCATCGCGTCCCTGCTGCCGGTGTTCATCAGCCCGGTGCTCAACGGCGGCTGGAAACTGTTCGACCTGTTCATCGGTGCGGTGCAGGCGTTCATCTTCGCCTTCCTGACCATCATCTACTTCAGCCAGGCAATGGAATTGCGGGAGGATCACTGATCCTCGGGACTCATTCCTGGTGCTACTCGAAGCAGGCGTTTCTTAAAGAAGGATAGATAAGGGAGAGTCATGGCAAACAGCACAGCCCAGGCGATCGAGGTGGCCGGCGCCTACATCGGCGGCGGTCTCATTCTCGGCGGCGGCGCTGCTGGCGCGTCCATCGGTGACGGTCTGGCCGGTAGCCAGCTGGTGGCCGGCGTTGCCCGTCAGCCGGAGGCGCAGAGCCGGCTGTTCACGCCGTTCATCCTCACGGTGGCGTTCGCCGAGGGCAACTACTTCATCAACGTCGCGCTCGCCGCCATCCTGCTGTTCGTCTACGGCGGCTCGCCCGCGTAATGGTGACGGTCATGCGGACGACGACGAACCTGGCCGCCGCGCCCAACAACCCGTTGCTGCCCAACGGCACCTTCTTTGTCGAGCTGATCATCTTCGTGATCGTCCTGTGGATCATGTGGCGCTTCATCGTGCCGCCGGTCGTCAAGGCGATGCAGGACCGGGCCGACCGGGTGGCGCTCACGGCGAAGCAGCGGCAGGAGGCCATCGAGAAGCTCGCCGAAGCCGACGCGCGCTACCGGGGATCACTGGCCGAGGCGCGCAAACAGGCCGGCGACATCCGGGACGAGGCGCGCATCGACGGTCAGCGGGTGCTGGACGAACTGCGTGCCCAGGCCACCGAGCAGGCCGACGCGATCCGGGCCCGCAGCAAGGCGGATCTGGCCGCGCAGCGCGAGGTCGTGCTGCGCGAACTGCACGGCCACATCGGTGAACTGTCCACCGCGCTTGCCGACCGGGTCGTCGGTGCCCCACTGCCCGCGAACGGCCGGCACGCCGAGACCGTCGCCGCGTTCCTGGACGGACTGACCGTGGGCGGCGGTGCCTGATGGCCGACTACATCGCGGAACTCGTCGGCTTCGTCATCGTCGTCGCCGTGCTCTGGTGGAAGGTCGTACCGCCGGTACGCACTGCCATGCGCCGGACGCAGGACCAGATCGCCAAGCAGGTCGAGGAAGCGGCGGCCGCCGCGGCGCTACTGGCCGAAGCGGAACGGAAGTACCGCGACGCACTGGCCGAGGCACGGACCGAGGCGGCCAAGATCCGCGACGCCGCACGGGCGGACGCCCAGCGGATCGTGGTCGAGATGCGCGAGGCCGCCGAACGTGAGGTCGAACGCATCCGCCAGCGCGGCGCCGACGACCTCATCGCCCAGCGCCAGCAGGTGATCCGGGAACTCCGGACCCGGATCGGCGCGCTGTCCGTCGACCTGGCCGGCGAACTGGTCGCCGAACACCTGGCCAGCCAGCAGAACCGGTCGGCGACGGTGGACCGGCTGCTCGACGAACTCGCGGCGATGTCCGCGCCGGCGGAGGGATCCTGATGCAGGCGGCCAGCAGGGAGTCGTTGGCGGCCGCGGCCGACCGGTTGGACCAGGTCGTCGCGGGTGCCGACGCGGACGCGCTGCGGGTGCTCGGCGACGAGTTGTTCGCGGTGCTCGACGTGCTCGTGAACGAGCGGGTGCTGCGCCGCCACCTGACCGACCCTGGCAACCCGGCCGAGGCACGGGCGAGGCTCGCGCGTGGCCTGTTCGACGGCAAGGTCAGCGAGCAGGCGGCGGTCACCGTCGCCGAGCTGGCGCGTAGCCGGTGGTCTTCATCGGTGGACCTGCTCGAAGCGGTCGAAACCCTGGCCCGGCGGGTGGTTCTGGTGCTCGCGGAACGGGACGGCGTACTGGAGGAGGTCGAGGACGAGCTGTTCCGCTTCGGCCGCATCCTGGACGGCCAGCCCCGGCTGCGTGAACTGCTCGCCGACGAGACCACCCCGGCGGACGGCCGGACCGCGCTGCTGGACGGCCTCGTCGCCGACAAGGTCGCGCCGGCCACCCGGCAGCTGCTCGACCAGACCGTCCGGGTGCCGCGCGGCCGTAGCCTGGAGTTCGTGGTCGGCCAGCTCGCCGAACTGGCCGCCGCCATGCGCAGCCGGTCGGTGGCTCGGGTCACCGCGGCGGCGCCGCTGTCGGACGAACAGGAACGACGGCTCGCACAGACACTGTCGACGATCTTCGGCCGTTCCGTCTCGGTCCAGGTCGAGCTGGACCCCGACCTGCTCGGCGGGCTGGTGATCCGGGTCGGCGACGAGGTGATCGACGGCAGCGTCGTGGCCAGACTGGCCAAGGCGCGACAGCAGTTGCCGAGCTAGGGCAACCCACACAGACCTGAAGACCACGAACTGATCGAGAGCAGGGACCGAATAGCCATGGCGGAGCTGACGATCTCGTCGGACGAGATCCGGAGCGCGATCGAGAACTACGTCACGACGTTCTCGCCCGAGACCGTACGCGAGGAGGTCGGCATCGTTGCCGACACCGGTGACGGCATCGCGCACGTCGAGGGACTGCCCTCGGTGATGGCCCAGGAACTGTTGGAGTTCCCCGGCGGTGTGCTCGGGGTGGCGCAGAACCTGGACGCCCGCGAGATCGGCGCCGTCATCCTGGGTGACTACGAGCACATCGAGGAGGGCCAGGAGGTCCACCGGACCGGCCGGGTGCTCTCGGTGCCGGTCGGCGACGGCTTCCTCGGCCGTGTCGTCGACCCGCTCGGCAACCCGATCGACGGCCTCGGTGACATCGTCGCCGAGGACACCCGGGTGCTGGAACTGCAGGCGCCGTCGGTGATGAACCGGCAGCCGGTGAAGGAACCGCTGCAGACCGGTATCAAGGCCATCGACTCGATGACCCCGATCGGCCGCGGCCAGCGCCAGCTGATCATCGGCGACCGCAAGACCGGCAAGACCGCGGTCTGCGTCGACACGATCCTGAACCAGAAGGCGAACTGGGCCAGCGGTGACCCGAAGAAGCAGGTCCGCTGCGTGTACGTGGCGATCGGCCAGAAGGGCTCAACCATCGCGGGTGTGAAGACCGCGCTGGCCGAGGCCGGGGCGCTGGAGTACACCACGATCGTCGCCGCTCCGGCGTCCGACTCGGCCGGCTTCAAGTGGCTGGCGCCGTACACCGGTTCGGCGATCGCGCAGCACTGGATGTACCAGAGCAAGCACGTGCTGATCGTGTTCGACGACCTGACCAAGCAGGCCGAGGCGTACCGCGCGATCTCGCTGCTGCTGCGCCGCCCGCCGGGCCGCGAGGCGTACCCCGGTGACGTGTTCTACCTGCACTCCCGCCTGCTGGAGCGCTGCGCGAAGCTGTCCGACGAACTCGGCGGCGGCTCCATGACGGGCCTGCCGATCATCGAGACGAAGGCCAACGACGTGTCGGCGTACATCCCGACGAACGTCATCTCGATCACCGACGGCCAGTGCTTCCTGGAGTCCGACCTGTTCAACCAGGGTGTCCGGCCGGCCGTCAACGTCGGCATCTCGGTCTCTAGAGTTGGAGGCTCCGCGCAGGTCAAGGCGATGCGCAAGGTGGCCGGCTCGCTGCGGCTCGACCTGTCCCAGTTCACCGAGCTTGAGGCGTTCACCGCGTTCGCGTCCGACCTGGACCCGACGTCGCGCGCCCAGCTCGACCGTGGCATCCGGCTGCGTGAACTGCTCAAGCAGGCGCAGTACAACCCGTACCCGGTGCAGGAGCAGGTGGTGGCGATCTTCCTCGGCACCAAGGGGCACCTCGACTCGGTGCCGGTCGGTGACGTCCGCCGGTTCGAGACCGAGTTCATCGAGCACCTGCGCGGCCAGCAGGGCGTGCTCGCCGAGATCCGCGACACCATGGACCTGTCGGCCGATCTCGAGGAGCGGCTGGTCAACGCGATCAACGAGTTCAAGCACCAGTTCAACGCGTCCGACGGCAAGCCGGTGATCGATCAGCACACCGACGCGCTGGACGCCGAGCAGGTCGGTCACGAGGCGGTCAAGGTCAACCGTCCCGCGCCCGGCCAGAAGTGATCGGGTGACCGATGGCCGCTGAGCTGCGCATCCTGCGCCAGCGCGTGCGCGCGGTGCAGGCGATCCGCAAGACCACCCGGGCGTTCGAGCTGATCGCGACCTCGCGGATCGGCCGCGCGCGGGCCAGGGTGATCGCGTCGAAGCCGTATGCGGAGGAGATCACCAGGGTGATCTCCGCGCTGGGTGCGGCCGCGACCAACCTGGACCACCCGCTGCTGACGCCCAAGGCGGACCCGTCGCGGGCCGCCGTGCTCGTGGTCACGAGTGACAGGGGCCGGTGCGGTGGCTACAACGCCAACGCGCTGCGCAAAGCCGAGGAACTGCAAGCGTTGTTGCGGTCGGAGGGCAAGACCGTCTCGCTGTACGTCATGGGCCGCAAGGGAT